>NZ_JSEH01000005.1 GCF_000801335.2 Desulfovibrio sp. TomC | reverse complement strand
CCGTCCTAGGCCACTAGACGATGGGGACGAAGCGGAAACTGGTGGGCCGTGCTGGGCTCGAACCAGCGACTCTCTACTTAAAAGGCAGATACTCTACCGACTGAGTTAACGGCCCACACGGGAGAAATGTCACTATGCCGGACGCGCAATTCTGTCAAGCGGATTTCACGCCATCGTCGAAAATTACTGTCTGCCCCGGCCAGCCGGCCTTCCCAAAGCGCCGCCTCCAGACTATATCCCCGCCCCATGGACATCGCGCATCTCTGGCACGCCCTTGGCTGGCCGCTCCTCCGTCTTCTTGGTTCCCTGGCCCTGGGCCTGCTCGTGGCCAACGTCATCGAAGCCCTCAACTGGACCCGTTTCCTGGCCCGCTTTGCCGCCCCCATCATCCGGATCGGCCATCTCAAGGATGTCATCGGCGCAAGCTTTTCCATGGCCTTTTTTTCCGGCGTCACCGCCAATTCGCTTTTGGCCGAGGCCTACGGCGCGGGCCGGCTCACCGAGCGGGAACTGATTTTGGCCAACCTGTTTAACAGCCTGCCCACGTACTTCCTGCATCTGCCGCAAATGTTTTTTATCACTGTGCCCTTTATCGGAACCAGGGCCGCCGCCACCTACGTGGGGCTGACCTTTCTGGCCGCCGTGGCCCGCAGCGCCGCCATCCTGGCCTACGGCCGCCTCGTTCTGCCGCCCCTGGCCGACGGCTGCGTGGTCTGCCATCTCACGGAGGATTCTTTCTCCTGGCAAAAAGCCCTGCGCAAGGCCTGGAAACGGTTTGTACGCCGGATGCGGTCCATGGTCATCTTCACCGTGCCCATCTACATCCTTTTTCATTATTTCACGGTCTGGGGGGCCTTTGATGCCGTGGAGCGGTGGCTGGCCGCCCATCTCGGTTTCCTCGCCTGGATGACGCCCCAGGCGGTCAGCATCGTCATGTTCCAGATGGCGGCCGAGACATCGGCCGGACTGGCTGCGGCCGGGGCCATGCTCGGGGCCGGCGATCTCGATCCCCGGCAGGTGGTGCTGGCGCTGCTGGTCGGCAACATCCTGTCCACTCCCATGCGGGCCTTTCGCCACCAGTTCCCCTACTACGCCGGCATCTTCAAGCCAGCCGTGGCTATCCGGCTGATCGTCCACAACCAGGCCTTTCGCGCTGCCAGCCTGATCCTGGCGCTGGTGGCCTACGCCGCACTCGGCTAAGCCCTGGCCGAGCCGGCCCAGTATAGCCGGATGGGCCTGGACGGTGACGCGGCCGGCAATGGACCTTGGGCAGGAAAAGACGTCCAGGACACTCACGCCTGGACCAATTGAGCTGGTCGCGGGAAATTGGACAGCCTGTTAAGCTCTAGTCCTTGATGGAGGAGGACGGTTTCGATGTCCAAGCGACGGAAGTTTTCAGCAGAGTTCAAGGCGAAAGTGGCGCTTGAGGCCTTGTCCGGCGAGTTGACCTTGGCCGAGTTGGCCAGCAAGTCCGACGTGCATCCGACACAGATCGCCGGCTGGAAGCGTCAGGCCAAGGAAGGCATGGTTGCGGCTTTTTCCGGGAAGGCGGCGAGCGTACAGACGGATACGGCCGTCGAAATCCGGGAGCTCCACGCCAAGATCGGACAACTGACTGTGGAAAAGAATTTTTTAGAGCGAGCCTTCGCCAAACGATGAGTCGCGAGCGAAGGCGTGGAATGGTCGAACGCGGCCATCCCCGGCTCAGTATTTGCCGGCAGTGTCGCATCCTCGGGCTGGCCAGGTCGACTTGGTATCATCGCCCGAAAGGCGAGTCGGCCACGAATCTGGAGCTGATGCGGCATATCGACGAGCAGTTTCTGGAGACGCCATTTTACGGATCGCGCCAAATGCGACGGCATTTGCGGCATCAGGGCCTCGTGGTCGGACGTGGACGCGTGCGGCGATTGATGCGCAGGATGGGGCTGATGGCGATCTACCAGAAGCCCAAGACCAGCCAGCCGCATCCCGGGCATTTCCCTCGCCTATCTGAGCCGCATCGAGCGTGGCAAGGAGCTGGCCAAGGTACTGGCCGCTGATCCCGACGTGCTGTTCCGTTTGTCCTCATCTACGGACCCGGAAGTTGTCGACTACCTTCACGACCAACCCGAGGTCATGAATTTGCTTCGCTACATCAAGGAAACCAGCTTTACCGAGGATGAGATCAAGAGCCTTATCCAGGCAGCCGAAAGCATCAAAGCCAACACTCACCTGTCCAGGGACGGGAGTTTTACGAGGTTAGGGGACACGAGTTCTTATGAGTCCCGCTCGGTTTGATCCACCTTCCAGCATAATGCCGGGTAGCGTTGTTCCGCTTCCATTCTTGCTTCGAAGCCCCGCCGGCGACATTCCCGCCCCATCGCCCACGATATCTTGCGGCGCGAGAAAGCTTGGACTTGACGGGCCAAGCGCTCGTGCCATGTTGGCCGCGATGGGGCTTAGGCTTTTTCCAGGTCCTTGAGTCCTATAGGAGCGCCCCGTGACGTTCAGAACGTGGATCCTGCGTATTTCGGTGAAATCGGCCACCCAATTCGGAATATTCGGCCACCCAGGATGAGACCTGATCGGCGTTGCATTTCGCGTCCTGGGCCTGCTTTTCCAGGTGATAGAGCTTGCCGATGAGGTCAACTACGGTCTGGGCCGTGCCTCCGGAGCTTTTTTTCGAGCCGGCCTTGAGCGCTTCCACGAATTTTCGGCGCACGTGGGCCAGGCAGCCGACGTGGATGATCCCCTCGCGTGTCTCGCCCAGGGCGTTGTAGCCGGCGAAGCCGTCGGTTTGGAGGTAGCCCTGGAAATCGCCGACGAGTTCCTCGGCCACCTTTCCGGATCGGGTGGGCGCGTAGTGAAAAAGGACTGCCGGGTGCTCGGGTGGTCCTCCCCGAACCAGCCACATATAGGACTGGCTGGTGTTGGCCCGACCTACTTCGCCCAGGACCTGGACGACGGTTTCGTCCAAGTTGATGACTGGCCCGGAGCGGCTTTCTCGTAGAGCAAGCCGACGAGCGGCTGACAAGCCCGGGCCACCTGGAGAGCCCAGCCGCACATGGTTGCCCGGGAGATGTCCAGGCCCAGACGCTCAAATATGCGTTCCTGGCGGTAGAACGGCAACCCATCGACGAACTTCGAGGCCAGCACATAAGCCACCAGTCCCGGGGTGGCCAGCCCTTGGGGGATAAGCTGCGGGGGCATGGGCGCGGTTTTTGACCGTCGGCCCGTCGTCCTCGGTGCCCTCGCAGGCCCGACAAGCGTACTTGGGCCGGATGTGGCGGATAACCTGTATGGTGGCCGGGATGAAGTCGAGCTTCTCGGAGACTTCCTCGCCGATGCGAGTGAGTTCGCAGCCGCAGGGACAGACCTTGTCCGCTTCAGGAATGTCGTGAACGACCTCGACGCTGGGAAATTCCTGAGGAATCGGACGGCGGCCGGTCTTTTTGCGGGCGTGGGCAGCGACGGCGACCTCCCCGCAGGTACCTGCGGAAAACCCGGAAGGACCAAAGAAAAAGGCCCCGGGGGTGATCCTGGGGCCTTTTTCTTTGCATTGTCTTCAGCAGGGCTGGCGAGCCGTCCAGGGCTTACAAAAGCGCCGTCCACGGAAAATCCAACGCTTCTCCGATCTTCTTTGCCATGGCCTTGCCGATGGGCCGGCGGTTGTGCTCCATGGCCGAAATATTCGGCACGCCTACGCCGATCTTGGCCGCCAGTTCGGCCTGGGTCAGACCCATAAGCCCGCGCGCGCCGCGCAGCCGGGAACCGGGCGTGGATTCGGGGAAAACTTCAGACGCGGGAATGCTCGGCTCTGACGCCTCTTGAATCGCCAGAGTAACCCGGTTTACGTGATTCTCCGGGACGACGGCACAGATTTCCCAAAGCCCGTCAGTACGGGGCTTTTTCGTGAGTTCCAGCATAGATTACCTCCACAACTTGGACGGAGTCTTTTTCAACCTGCCAGATAACGACATAGGTTGGGCGGCCTTTGTTGAGGTGCCCGTGGTAGGTTTCTCCGGGCCATCCCTGAAGTCTCCCGAAATGCAGGATGTTGGATTGGATGGGACCGGTAGCCTCGATCTTGATCCGCAGAGCATCCAGGCGTTCAGCGATCCTGGCCGGGAGCTTTGTTTTTTGCTTTTTCGCCTTGGGCGAAAATGTCACCGTCCATGTCATGAGTTAGGTGTTGTCATTTTTTGACAATAAGTCAAGGCAGGAATTGCCACCCCCTCCCCCACATCGGCCCGCGCCCCGGGGAGAGGAGGGCGGCCAGCCCGCCCGGCTGGGACCGATTGCCACCAATTTGCCACCACTAATGCCCATTTAATGCCAAAAAGTAGCCCTGGAAAAGAAAAAGGGCCTACGCTTTTGGCGTAAGCCCTTGAACTTTCTGGTTGCGGGGGTGGGATTTGAACCCACGATCTTCGGGTTATGAGCCCGATGAGCTACCGGTCTGCTCCACCCCGCGTCCGTGTCGGCGAGAAGAGAAAATAGGCAGATTGCCCCTTCCCGTCAAGCGGAATTTTTAAAAAAAAGCAAGTCGTTGCAATAATTTATTAAAAGTACTTTAATTACAGCATGTTACACCGACAGATTTGCGTCTGGCCCGTGTCTTTGGGGGAGGCCCGCTTCTCGGGACTTCCCTGTTTGTCAAAAAACAGGCAAGGTAGCTCGTCTTGGCAGGGACCGCTGTGTGGGTCCTGGTTGCTGCCGCCGAAGTCGATCCCGTTCTCGGTCTCGGTCTCCTCGCCCAGGGCGTTGCCCGATTTGCCCGATGCAGGTCGGCGGCGCCGCCTGCCTGTCCCTTTGCTCCGGGGCACAGACGCGGGCTTGCGCGGCAGCGGAATATACCCGCAAACTTCCTTGACGAGCGGGGGGAAGGCGGCTATTGAAAAACGTTCACCACAATTCTTTGGAGATTATGCATGAGCAAGAAGACATACCAGCCGAGCAAGATTCGCAGAAACCGCAGCCACGGATTCCTGGTTCGCTCCAGGACCAAAAACGGACAGGCCGCCATTCGTCGGCGTCGGGCCAAGGGCCGCAAGCGCCTGGCCGTCTAGGCTTTCCTCCGGCGCACAGGCTCCGGACGCGAGGGGAGTTCGCGGCCTGCTTCGCAGCAGGCCGCCGCTATCATGGCAAGGCTTTCCTGCTCTTCGTCCGGCCGCGAGCGGATGAGTACGCGCCCTGGCGGCTCGGCATGGCTATCAGCAAAAAAGTCGGCAATGCCGTTGCTCGAAATCGCGTCAAGCGGGTCTTGCGCGAGTGTTTTCGGCTATGCGCGCCCCAGTCTGTCTCCGGTCTGGATATTGTGGTCGTGGCCAAAAAATGCCCCGACCCCAGTCGTATGACCCTGCACTTGGCCTGCCGCGACCTGTGTCCCATCCTGGAACGGATGGCCAAGGACCTCGACCGCCCGGCCCGGCCGGGAAGCGTGACCCCATGCGACGCGCCGTCATCTGGGCTCTGAAATTTTACCAGCTGGCCATTTCGCCGCTGAAACCGCCGTGTTGCCGCTTTGTGCCCACGTGTTCCGAGTATGCCGTTGAAGCAGTCGGACGTTTTGGCGTGCTGCGGGGCGGTCTTTTGGCGTTGTGGCGGCTCTTGCGCTGCCATCCTCTGGCCCCTGGCGGCTATGACCCTGTTCCCCTAGCATTTGCGCTCTCCGTGCGGGCGTCTCGCCCTGCGTCGCCATGCCGACCACCCACTCCTATCGACGGGATATGAAGGACAATGGAAAACAAACGCGTAATTTTGGCCGTGGCTCTCTCCCTTGCCGTTCTGGTTGGCTGGAACTTCCTGTTTCCTCCCGCAAAGCAAGCCCCTCAAACCGACTCCGCGATCCAACAGCCGGCCGCCCCGGCCGCTTCCGCTCCAGCCGCCGCGAAAGCCGAAACCCTGCCCGCCTTTGCCCCCACTTCGGGCAAAAAGATCACCGTGGACACCCCCCTGTACACGGCCGTCTTCAACACCGCCGGCGGCGTGCTGGAACAGTTTGCCCTCAAAAACTACCGCGAGACCATCAAGCCCGATTCGCCCCTCGTTGACCTCATAAACGACAAGGCCCGGGCCAAGGCCCCGCTGGGCATCATCTTAAACGGCTCGCCCACCTGGCAGAACGTCGAATGGTCCGTCGAAGGCGGCGACCTCAAACTCGCCCCCGGCGCAACCGGCTCCCTCACCCTGGCCGGTCGCCTTGGCGACACCGTCATCAAGCGGGTCATGACCTTCTCCGGCGACTCCTATCTGATTGACGAGAAGTTTTCCCTGTCCAACAACAGCGCCACGCCGCTGCGCAATCGCCTGTCCATGACCGTGGCCGTCGGCCGCCTTTCGGCCGAGGGCGATTCCTACAACCCCACCCAGTCCGCCTTTTACGGCGCTTCGGGCCTGAGCCTGGAAAGCGGCGACAAGAAGCTCGCCGAGGGCATCGCCCTGGAAAAGCCCGTCGAGTGGGGCGCGGTCATGAGCAACTATTTTCTGGTCAGCGTCATCCCGGACACCACCGACCTGCACGGCAAGGCCAAGATCGAGGACGGCGTGTTCCGGGTCGCCCTGGACAAGGACGGCATCGAAATCCCGGCCAACGGCCGCACCGATCTGACCATCTCCTACTTTCTTGGCCCCAAGGTCCCCAAGTACCTGGACATGGCCCCCCACAAGCTGATCGCCTCCATCGACTACGGCTGGTTCGACTTCGTGGCCAAGCCGCTGATCAAACTGCTGCACTTTTTCTATGACTATGTCGGTAACTACGGCACCGCCATCATCTTGCTGACCGTTCTCATCAAGCTCATTTTCTGGCCCCTGTCCCAGAAGTCCTACAAGTCCATGGACCAGATGAAGAAGCTGCAGCCCATGCTGACCCAGCTGCGCGAGAAGTACAAAGACGATCGCACGAAGATGAACGAAGAGATGATGCAGCTTTATAAGACCTATAAAGTCAACCCGGCCGGGGGCTGTCTGCCCATGGTCGTGCAGATTCCGGTCTTTTTCGGACTGTATCAGGCCCTGCTCCACTCCATCGAATTGCGGCATGCGGCCTTCATTACCCATCTGCCGTTTACCAACATGATCTGGCTGGCCGACCTGTCGGCCAAGGACCCGTACTACATCACCCCGCTGATCATGGGCGCCACGATGTTCCTGCAGCAGAAGATGACGCCGGCTCCCGGGGATCCCACCCAGGCCAAGGTCATGCTGTTCATGCCCGTGATCTTCACTTTCATGTTTCTCAACTTCCCCTCCGGACTGGTCGTCTACTGGCTGGTCAACAACGTGATTTCCATTGCCCAGCAGTGGTGGATGCTCAACAAGAAGTCCTGACGCCCTCGTCAACGAGCATCACAGCTGTCCGAGTGCAGCGGAAGTGCAACTCAAGGAGCAACTATGAGCGAATGGAAGACCTTTAGCGGCAAAACCGTCGACGAGGCCATGGAAGAAGCCTGCCGCAACCTCGACGCCCCCCGCGATAAGCTGGAAATCGAGATCCTTTCCGGAGGTTCTTCCGGCATCTTCGGTCTGGTCGGCAAGAAAAAGGCCCAGGTGCGGGCCAGACTGCGCGAGGAGATCAATCTCCTGGGCGATATGCCCGGCGGCAAGGACAGACGGGAAAACAACCGCCGCGCCCCGCGCCAGTCCGAGGCCTCGCGCGGCGAACCGGCCCCCAGGCCCGCCGCCCAGACCCAGCCCAAGCCGGAACCGGCCAGACAGCAGCCGCCGGCGCGCCCGGCCGAGACCCTGGCCGAGACTCCCGCCGAGGCAGCCCCGGCCCTGGCCGAAGCTCCGACCCCGCCGGCTCAGGCTTCGCCCAAGCCCGCCGCCCCGCGCCAGCCGGCTAAACCGCGTCAGCCGGCCCAGCAACGGCAGCCGGCCCAGTCGCCGCAGCCGGCCCGGGTGCAGCCCGAAATGGACGCCCTGGCCGATGACGAACCGTTTGAAGACGACTACGACGACGGGACGGAAAACGACGCCCCCCGCGCCTCCCGGGACGGCCGTCGGGCCGGGCCTCAGGCCGAACCCCAGCCGCTGACCCCGGAACTGACCGCCATTGTGCGTGAGGTCATGGAACAGATGCTCGACGGCATCCTGGGCCAGACCCCGGCCTTTGAGATCACCGGCCACAGCGAGCGTGTCTCGGTGCTCATCCTCGACGAGGAGAATTCCGGCCTGCTTATCGGCCGCGAAGGCCAGACCCTGGCCGCCATCCAGTATATCGTGAACCGCATCGTCATCCGCCGTCACGGCAATCCGCTCAAGGTGCAGATCAACACCGGCGAATACCGCGAACGCCAGGACGACAACCTGCGCAAGATGGCTATTTTCCTGGCCGACAAGGCCAAGACCCTGGGTCGGCCCCAGTCCACCAAGCCGCTGTCCTCCTACCATCGCCGGGTGGTCCATCTGGCCTTGCAGGAAGACGAGGGCATCTCCACCCGTTCCAAGGGCGAAGGGCCGCTCAAGCGCGTGCTCATCCTGCCCCGGGGCGCGCGCGGCGAGTCCCAGTCCGGGCAGCACGCCCAAAATTAGCCCCTCCCCGTCGGGAGCGGCGCAGTGCGTCCGACAAAACGCGCGGCAAGGCCTGGCCTTGCCGCGTTTTTTTTGGGATCGGGCCGGCTTTGCCGCCGTGTCCGGACGCTTCCAGGCCGTGACAGAGACTCGACCTGGCCTGCCTTTTCCTTTACAAGCCCATGATTCACGAGGGTTACGCCGCTTTTTAAGGGTCGAACGGACGGCAGTCCGGACGCGGGCTGCGGCGTATCCAGTGGAATTCCAACCAACGGCCCCCGGCCGTTTGGGCCTGCCTCCCGCTTTTTCGCTGCCGGCCCGGTCCAAAGGAGTCGATCATGCGTACCGCTTCCCTCCGGGCGGACATCCTGTGTCTCATCACCGCGCTCATCTGGGGCTTTGCCTTCGTGGCCCAGCGCCTGGGCATGGAGCATATCGGCCCCATGGCCTTTAACGGCATCCGCTTCGCCCTGGGAGCCATTGCCCTGGCCCCGCTGGCGGTCCGTTCCATGCGCTACCCGCCGCCGGCTCCGTTTCTGGTCGGCAGCAAGGACGGATTCCCCTGGATCGGCGGGGCGATTGCCGGGGCAATCCTGTTTACCGGCGCATCCCTGCAACAGATCGGACTCAAATACACCACGGCCGGCAAGGCCGGTTTCATCACCGGGTTGTATGTTGTCCTGGTGCCGCTGCTCGGCCTTTTTTTCGGCCAGAGGGCGGCCCGGGGCGATGTGATTGGCGCGGTGGCCTCGGCCGTGGGCCTGTATTTCCTGTCCGTCACCGAGGACTTCAGCCTGGCCCCCGGCGATGGCCTGGAACTGATCGGCGCGGTCTTCTGGGCCGCCCATGTGCTGGTCATCGGTTGGCTCTCGCCGCGCACCCGGGCCTTGCCCCTGGCCCTGGCCCAGTATGCCGTCTGCTCGGTCTTGAGCCTTTTGTGCGCCTTCCTGTTTGAGGCCGTCACCTGGGAAGGCGTCCGGGGCGCGGCCTGGCCGATTCTTTACGGCGGCCTGCTGTCGGTCGGGCTGGCCTACACCCTGCAAGTGGTGGCCCAGCGCGACGCCAAGCCGACCCATGCCGCCATTTTGCTCAGTTTCGAAACCGTGTTTGCCGCCGTTGGCGGGGCCTTGTTTTTGGATGAAAGCCTTGGCGGCCGGGGACTTTTGGGCTGCTGCCTGATGTTTGCCGGCATGCTGGCCGCTCAGCTGTGGCCGAAAACGCCGGGCCGCCCCGGCGCTTGAGGCCCGCGCCCAGCTGTCCGGGTCCCGGCTGGCAGACCAGCCGGGGCCGAAGCCAGCCAACGGTCGGCCGCCTTGCTTTTTGTCCCCTCCCGGGCTAGGCCAGCAAGCTGGGAGAACGGGCCGTTTCCGGGCGTCTGCCGCTTTCGGATGCATGTGCTCCGCCCCAATTGGTTGCCGCCATGAGCCTTCGCAAAACCGCCGTCGTTATCGTCTGCGCCACGTTTTTCGGCTTGCTGCTGCTGCTCTACGCCATGTTCCGGGGCAACATCCAAAGCGGCTTCGACGGGCTGGAGCGGCAGGCCGTGACGGAAAACCTCCGTCGCGTTCAAAACGCCCTGGCCCGCGACCTCAAGAATCTGGAAGGCATGGCCGCCGACTGGGGATTGTGGGACGACACCTACCGCTATCTCAAATCGCCCGACGCGGCCTACGTCGAAGCCAATCTGACGGCCCAAAGCTTTGGCGAACTGCATCTCGACGTCCTGGCCCTGTTCGACGCCTCAGGCCGACTGCAGGCGGCCAAACGGTATGATGCGGCCGAAGGCGTCCTCTTTGACGCCTCCCAGCCCATTGCCGACATGGTGGCGGCCATGCCGGCGCTGCTGCGCCTGGATGCCTGGGAAGGACGCAAAACCGGCATCGCCTTTTTCGATGGGCAACCCTGTCTTGTCGCAGCCCAGACCGTGCTGACCAACGCCCGGGAAGGCCCCCCGGCCGGGACCCTGCTCATGGCCCAGATCCTCGATGCCGCCAAGGTTCAGGCCATCTCCGAACTGACCCTGCTGGACGTGGCCCTGCTCCCCCCGACCAGCCGAGAACTGCCCCAGGGGCTGCGCGCCCAGCTCGACGCCGGCCAGGAGACCGCCTCCGCCGTCAGGATTCTCAACGAGACCACGGTGGGGGGCTTTGCCCTGCTTCGAAGCGTCCTTGGCGACCCGGCCCTGGTCCTCGCCGTCGGCATGCCCCGCAGCATCCACCACCAAGGACGCCTGCTCGAACGGGCCGTGGTCGGCAGCCTCATGGCCATTGGCCTCATGTTCGGACTGGCCATGCTGTATTTCGTCGAACGCTTCATCTTGTCGCGGGTGACGGAGCTTGGCGCGGAGATCGGGCAACTGGGCCAGGGAGGGCGAAGCCGGGTCACGGAGTTCGCCGGCAACGACGAGGTTTCGGCCCTCTCCCGAGCCATCAACCTCATGTTGGACGAACTGGACGCCGCCAGGGCCAACTATGTCATGGCCACACAGGCGGCCAAGGTCGGGGTGTGGGAACTCTTGCTCGACGAAGGACTGGTCATTGTCGATCCGGTCATCGCCGACCTGCTTGGCTACGACAGCCCGGGACGGCCGGAACCGCTGTTGTTGTGGCTGGGCAGACTTGCCTCCGAAGACCGTGACCGCCTGCGACGCGAGCCCCGGGAGCGGCTGGAGGCGCCGACGCTGGAACGAGAATTGGGCATTCAAAGCGCTGGCGGCGACGTGCTGTGGTTTTTATGCCGGGGCCGGGCCGTCAGCGGCCCGGACGGCGCGCCGCACCGGGTGGTGGGGACGGCGGTGGATATTACCGAACTCAAACAGGCCGCCGAAAGCATCCGGGCGCTCTCGGGGCGGCTCATGCAGGCGCAGGAGTCCGAACGGGCCAGTATCGCTCGTGATCTCCACGACAACGTGGCCCAGGACCTCTCTTCGCTCAAAATCGCCTACGAAACCCTCCTCGACGGCCTGCCCAACGTCGACGCCGCCCTGCGCCAACGCCTGGAAACGTCCGCCGGGCTGCTGGCCCGGACCATTGCCGCCGTGCGCGAACTGGCCTACGGTTTACGGCCGCCCAATCTGGAACATCTGGGGCTTGATCTGGCCCTGCGGCGGCTTGGCCAGGAAATGGAGCAGGCCTGCGGCATCGCTGTCTCCTACCTCGGGGTTGGCCTTGACGGCCTGGACGTCAACGCCGATGTGGCCATAAACATCTATCGCATCGCCCAGGAAGCACTGGGCAACGCCCGCAAGCATGCCGGAGCCAGCCACATCGACATGCGCCTCATCGAGTCCTATCCGAAGCTGATCCTGCGGATTCACGACAATGGCTGCGGGTTCGACCCCGGCCGGGACGACAGGGACTGTCCTGTCGACGCCAGGCGGCCGCGCATGGGCCTGGTGAACATGCGCGAGCGGGCCGGACTGCTGGGCGGCAGCCTGCGAATCGTTGCCTCCCCGGGACATGGGACCACGGTGGTGGCGGAAATTCCTTATGCCGGAGAGTTGCCCCATGCCGAGTAAACGCCTGCTCATCGTTGACGACCATCCGCTGTTTCGGGAAGGCCTCAAGGCCATCCTCCGCCGCGACCCGTCCTTTGAAGTGACCGGCGAAGCCGGCAGCTACGCCGAGGCCCTCCGCGTGGCCAAGGCCTGCCGTCCCGATCTGGCCGTGCTGGACATCTCCCTGCCCGACCGTTCCGGCATCCATCTGGCCCGGGAACTCCGCCAGATGCTGCCTGCTCTGGGCATCCTCATGGTGAGCATGCACGCCAAGGTGGACTATGTGGCCGAGGCGCTGAAAGTCGGAGCGCTTGGCTATCTCACCAAGGACGCCGCCACGGTCAGCCTGCTGTCGGGCCTGCGCTCCGTTGCCGCCGGCCTGCCCTACCTTGATCCGACGTTGTCCGTGGAGATCTCCCGGTCGCTTATGGCCAGGGCTCCCCGGCACGAGGAAGAGTCCCATTCGGCCTACGACACGCTCACCCCCCGCGAACGGGAGGTGATGCGGCTGGTGGTTGAGGGCCTCTCCAACAAGGAAGTGGCCGGAGCCTTGGAGATCAGCGTCAAAACCGCCGAGCACCACCGCGGCAACCTCATGCGCAAACTCGGCCTGCAAAATTCCGTGGAATTGGTCCGCTACGCCACCAAACTGGGGCTGATCGACTAGCCTGCCCACCGGGAGCAGGATGCGATTCTGGCCCCGGCCGTTTGAGGGGATGCCGCCAGCCGGTGCGACACGTGCCTGCACCCAGCCTGGTTCGCCTGACGCCTAGGGGGTTTCCCCCATAGCCTACGGAATCGATCCCATCGACGCCCTCCCCCGGGCGCGTTACCTGTAGCTTGGACAGATGGCCGGCCCCCGCCAGTCGCCCAACCAGCAGGAACGCCCATGCACGCGCCCCTTTCAGCCAAGAACCAAACCGGAGCCAGCGCCGTGGAAATGGCGCTCATTCTCCCCCTGCTGCTGACCCTGGTTTTCGCCATCATCGACTACAGCCGCTTTTTCTTCGTACGCTTTACCGTGACGGCCGCCGTGGCCGATGCGGCCCGTATCGCAGTCCTCCCCGGGACAACGGACGCCATGATTGCCGCCGTGGTCTCCGCAGCCCTGACCGACCCCATCAGCCAGGGTGCAGACCAACCGCCCAGCGTCGACGTGACCCCGAATCAACGTGTTGCCGGGACGCCGGTCACCGTGACGGCCAGCCTGCCTTTCAGCCCGCTTATTTTACCCCAATTCCTGGGCATAACGCTGTTTCCGCAAAGCATCCGTGCTTCAGCGACAATGGTGGTGGAGCCATGAACGCAACCCGGCCCAGTTCCCGGACCGACCGGCAATACGGATCGATAAGCGTGGAATTCGCCTTGCTGCTCAGCTTTTTCTTCTTGCCCCTGCTGATCGGCATCATTGATTTCGGCCAGATACTGCACGCCCAAAGCGTGGTGACCAGGGCCGCCCGGGAAGGCGTGGTGGCGGCGGCCAGAAACCAGGACATTCCCACCGCCGTGGACGCCTACATCAACAATGCCGGGTATGACCGCAGCCTGGCCCAGGTCACCACGTCAGGCTCACGGGTTTCCGGCGAAGCGGTCATGGTCACGGTACGCTACGACACGTCGGCCATGGTCATTCTGCCCTGGAAGAATTTCAATCCGAACCTGCGCGTGGTTGCCGCCACTGCCACGGCCCAACAGTTTTAGGGGGGGACCATGCATACCCACCAAGGCCAGACCACAGGCTCTGGCGAAGCCGGTTCCGTCGTGGTTTTTTCCGCCCTGATCATGGTCGTCCTGGCCGCCTTTGCCACCCTGGCCGTGGACTACGGCTTCCTCCAGTACAAGCGCAGCCAGTTGCAGACGGCGGCCGATGCGGCCGCGCTGGCCGGGGCGGCGGATCTGTTGCGCCATGGCGACAACTTTGCCGCAGTCCGGAACACGGCTGCGGACTACGGCCAACGCAACTTAAGCGACCAGGACAGCGCCGCCAGCGCCGTGACCGCCAGCGATGTGGAACTGCTCAAGGGCGCGACTCCGGCGGCCGGCGAAACCCCGGACACGGTCCGGGTCTCTGCCGGCCGCACCGGCCAGCGCGGCAATCCGGTGGATATGTTTCTCGGCCCCATCCTTGGCTGGGATACCCAGGACCTTACGGCCACGGCCAGCGCGTCGGTCTTTTGCTCGGAGCAGACCAAGTGCCTCAAGCCTTTCTCGCCCCCGGCCAAGTTCACCTGGAACGACGACTGCGACAGCAACAACAAGTACAAGAGCAATGGAGCGTTTGATCCGGCCAGCAGCTGTGAGTTGGCTTCGGTCAAGGTCCTTGGCTACAGCGCCGGCGACCTGGGCGCCCAAATCACGCTCAAGCTCAGCGACAGCCACGACACCGTGGTTCCCGGCCACTTCCAGGCCGTGGATTATCCGCCGGCCAACACCGGCGACCCCGAGTCCGGAGCCGCGACGTACCGTCTCAATATCGCCGGCTGCACCGCATCCAACAACACGGTGGTCAAGGACGGAGACGAACTGGCGATCGAACCCGGCAACATGGTTGGCCCCACCAGCCAGGGACTGGCCGAACTGATCGACGCCGACCCCGGGGCGTCCTGGGACAGCGCCACCAATTCCGTGGTCGGCAGCGCCTACCCCGATCCCATGAAGAGTCCCCGAGTGGCGCTCATTCCCTTCTATGATCCGTCCCGTCCGCAAAACTCCGGCCGCAATTCCATTTATATCTACCAACTCGGGGCGGTCTTCATCGAAAACACCAATGCCAAGGGCGAAGTGGTCGGACGCTTCATGCGCGGCATGGCCGTGGAGCCCAAGCGAACGGCCGGCGTCTGTGATACGGCTTCCGTTTCCCTCTACGGCGTCGGACTGGTCAAGTAGCCGCCCCGGCCGCGCTCCAAGACAAGGGACAGCGTTATGCCTCTGGTCGAATTAAAGAAGTGTGCCGAATGCGGCAAGACAGGCTGGCATGAATTGGTCGACCACGGTCCTCCGACAACAAGCTTTTGGCGGTGCCGGGCCTGCGGGGATCGCCGCGCCGCCGAGCGCATCCGGTTAAGCGAGGAGTACGCCCTGCATCGTGGCCATGTTCAAAAGCCGACCAGGGCCGCCCAGGTACAAATCCTCGACCTCAGCGTCCTTGGGGCGCGGCTGCGTCTGTCCGGGGAGGAAGACTTCTCGGTTGCGCAAAAGGACAAGGTGTTGTTCAACGCCGGACTCCAGCCGGTGGGGCCGCTTGGCGTCTTTCATATGGCCACGGTGCGCTGGGTGAAGGACGATGAATTCGGCATTGCCTTTCAAAAGCCCCTGCTCGCCTGTGCCGCCGATCTGTTGTGCATGATCAAGGGCTAACCGGAGATGGAGATCGCGCAGGCTGCCGAGAGCATGCACAGCCAACCCCTGGCCGAACTGGCTGTGGCGGACGGCCACCGTCCGGGACGACCAGCAGCCTCCACGAATCACAGCAAGAGCAGGCCGTAAGGCGACGGACGTGAAATACCCGAGACGGCAGCCCTTCCCAGGGCTGCCGTTTTCAGTGTATCGTGCGTCAGGAATGGGACAAGGGCAAAACTATTCAGGCCATGGACAAAATGGCTCAGGACGCAGCACGTCTCTGTCGTGCCCAAATCCGGAATCCATTGTTACGGCCCTACAGCCGGCAAAGGCCCCGCCGTCCCAGCCCGCCAACGCCATGCACGTCACAGGGTGTCCATGACCTTACCGCCCCGCCACACGCAGCTCCTCAGACAGAAGGCCGCCATCGGGCTGGCGGTCCTGCTGCTGACACTGTTTGCGGCCGGCTGGTTTACAGCCCCGGATCTGCAGGCCGACTCCCCGCATTCTCCTCTGCCCAAGACCATCACTGTGACCTTGGACATGGATTATCCACCCTACGTTTTCGCCGCGCCCGACGGGACCTACCAGGGCATCCTCATCGATACCTGGAAACTCTGGGAGAGCCTGACCGGCGTTCCCGTGCTGCTGCGGCCCATGGACTGGAACGCCGCCCAAAGAGAACTCCTCCAAGGCAAGGCCGACGTCATTGACACAATTTTCCAGACTCCCGAGCGGGACAAACACTACAGCTTTTCCCCCGCCTACGCCCGCATCGAAGTGCCGGTGTTCGTGCACAACGACTTAAGCGGCATCAACAACCTGGAAACCCTGCGCGGCTTCACCGTCGGGGTCAAACACGGCGACGCCAGCGTGGACTACCTCTCCAGCCGCGGCATTTTGCCCCTGGTCGCCTTCGACGGCTACGAAGGCGTCATTCAGGCCGCCCGGGACGCGAAAATCAAGGTCTTTTGCGTCGATAAGCCGCCGGCCCTGTATTACCTGTACAAGTATGGCCTGGAGAGCGAATTCCGACTGGCCTTCACGCTCTATCACGGCGACTTCCACCGGGCAGTACGCAAGGGGAACGAGGCCTTGCTCCGTCTCGTCGAAGACGGATTTTCACGCATCTCCCCGGAACAGTACGCCGCCATCGACCAAAAATGGCGCGGAGCGACCCTCTTCCCCTCCCAAGCCATGCGCTATTCCTTGTGGGCGCTGGCCGCCGTCGTCTCCATCGCCGTCATCCTGCTGGCGTTCAATGCCGTCCTACGCCGCACCGTGCGACGCCAGTTGCACAAACTCAACCAGCTGCGCACCGCCGTGGGGCAAAGCGAGGAACGCCACCGCGAACTCGTCCAGAGCGCCGCCAGCGTCATCCTGCGCCTGGATCCTCTGGGACGGGTCACGTTCTGCAATGCCTTCGGCCTGCACTTTTTCGGGTACGGGCTCGATGAGATGCTCGGCCGGGAAATCGGCTCCCTCATTGACAACCCGGACAACGCCCAGGCCACGCCCTGGGTCCAAAAACTAGCCGGCCTCTTCGATACCCCGGGAAACACCGGGTCTATGACCCTCCAGCACAAACTCCGCAACGGCGAGCTTGTCTGGATCGCCTGGGCCATACGCGGGCTTCGGGCGGCCTCGGACGAGCTGGCCGAAATCCTGTGCATCGGCAACGACATCACCGATCGCAAGCGTATCGAGGAAGCCCTGCTGGCCAGCGAAGAGCGCTACAGCCTGGTCGCCCAGGGGGCCAACGACGGCATCTGGGACTGGGATCTGCGGACCAATATCGTCTATTATTCACCCCGATACATGGAAATCCTGGGGCACACGCCAGACGAAATCCAGCAACTCCTTGACGAATGGACCAAACGCATCCACCCCGACGACGCCGAAACCGTCATCCGGGCCAACAAACGGTGCGCCGACGGCGAAGTCGACAATTTCTCCGTGGAATACCGGATGCGCCACAAGGATGGTTCCTACCGCTGGATCCTCGGCCGGGGAGCCAGCCTCAAGGATGAACACGGCATCGTTATCCGCATGGCCGGGACCCACACCGACATCACCCGACGCAAACGTGACGAGGAAGCCCTGCGCGAGAGCCAGGATCAACTCGCCAAAATCTTTCGCTTCACCCCGGTCGGCATCGCCGTCACAACCCGACGCGAGGGCCGGCTCATCGATATCAATGAAACCGGGGCGCGCATGCTCGGCCACAGCAAAGCCGAAATCATCGGCCGCCTGTCCATCGACATCGGTCTGTGGCGGGAACAAAAGGAACGCGACGACATCCTGGAGGAAATGTCCCGAACCGGTTCCATCTTCGGCAAGGAACTGGAACTGCGCCATAAAAACGGTTCGTCCGTCATCGTATTGTATTCCGCCGTGCCCAATCACGCCTTCGGCGAAGCCTGCATCCTGTCCGTGCTCGTCAACATCACCGAGCGCAAGGCCATGGAGCAGACCCTTCGCCGGTCCAAGGAAATCGCCGAAAGCGCCAACAAGGCCAAAAGCGAATTCCTTTCCACCATGAGCCACGAAATCCGCACCCCCATGAACACCATCCTCGGCATGGTCGATGTGCTAAGCGCCACCCAGCTCACCCGCGACCAGGCCCATGCCCTCAAAGCCATCGAACTGGCCGGCGGCGCCCTGCTCACGCTCCTCAACGACATTCTCGACCTGTCCCAGATCGAAGCCGGCGGCATCATCATGGAGGAAAAACCCTGCAACATCCTCGAACTGGCCGGACAACTCGTGGACATGCTGCGCCCTGACGCCGCGCGGAAAAATCTCACGTTGCGCCTGGAGACCCACGGCGACCTGCCGCCCCGGCTGTATTGCTGCCCTGACCGCATTCGCCAGATTCTCGTCAACCTGCTCGGCAACGCGCTCAAATTCACGCAGCATGGCGAAGTCGTTCTCGAGATAGGCCGCCAGGACGATGAAAAAAAACGCCCCAAACTGCGCCTGGCCGTCCGCGATACCGGCATCGGCATCGCGCCCGACAAACAAACATTCATCTTCGACCGCTTCACCCAGATAAACGCCTCAGCCAACCGTGAGTTCGGCGGCGTGGGTCTGGGGTTGGCCATCTGCAAGAAACTCACGGAAATGATGGGAGGACGCCTGCGCGTCGACAGTGTCCAGGGCCAGGGGTCCACGTTCACCCTCACCCTGCCGCTGCGTCCGGCTCCGGTCTTGCCCGAAGCCGACGCCGCCCCTCGGATTGCAGAATCCAATGGGGTCCAGGCCAGCGCCACGGTCCTGCTCGTCGAAGACAGCCCCACCAATGCCGAAGTCATGCGGCTCATGCTCGAAGGCACGAACTTCGCCATCACCTGGGCTCCCAGCGGGCAGGCTGCCTTGGCCGCCCTGCACGATCACCCCTTTGACGTCATCCTCATGGACGTCGAGATGCCCGGCATGGACGGCTACCAGACCACCCAGGCCCTGCGCCTCCAGGAACAGGATCTTGGCCGCCCCCGCACCCCGGTCGTGGCCCTGACCGCCCACGCCTTCGAAGAACACCGGCAACGCAGCCTGGAGGCCGGCTGCGACGACTTTCAGGTCAAACCCATCCCCAAAGCCCGACTCCTCTCCACCCTCGAAACCTGGCTGGCCCTGCGCCCCTGAGCCCTGGGCGCTGCCCCTAGTCCCGTCGGGAGCCAGGGTGGTTCCCGGCAAGCTCAATTTTTTTCCGCTCCCACTCATCGTTTCGGTAACGCCACTCCCTTTACCCCCTTTGGGGGTCCGGGGGCCTCAGGCCCCCGGCCGCCGGAGGCTTCTTTGGAGCCTTCCCCGACGAGGTTCGGCCCCCCTACTCTCCCCTCACGGCGGCGTCACAAAACCCAGCTGCTCCAGCCCGGCCTTGTCCGCATCCAGGGAGGCCCCGTTGGTGGTCAGGTAATCGCCAACCATCAGTCCGTCGGCTCCGGCGGCCATGGGGGCCAGATTGTCCGTTGTCGGACCAAAGACCGTGGGCCGGCCGCCGCAGATGCGGATCTGGCGGTCGGGCAGCAGCAGACGCAGCAGGATGACGATACGCCGGGCCTCGTCGCGCGACAGGACCGGTTGCTGGGCCAGCCGGGTGCCGGGGATGGGGGAGAGGAAATTGACGGGGATGGAGAAGGCTTCGGCCTCAAGCAGGGTCAGGGCCAGATCGACCCGGTCGGCCCAGGATTCGCCCAGGCCAAACAGGCCGCCGGAGCAAATCGGGATGCCGAGGCTTTTGCAGGTGCGCAGCACGTCGAGATTGTCCGTAAAGGTGCGGGTGGTGCAGATGTGCGGGTAAAAGGCCCGGGAGGTCTCGAGGTTGTGGTGGTAGGCGGCCAGCCCGGCAGCTTTGAGCCGGACCAGGGCATCGCGGGACAGGACGCCGAAGGAGGCGTCGGCCGCCATGCCGGTGGCGGCGATGGCGGCGACGACGTCAGCGGCCCGGGCCAGTTCGGCTTCCGGCAAGGCCTTGCCCGAGGCCACGATGCCAAAGCGAGCCACGCCGGCGGCGTGCATGGCGGCGGCGGCGGCGGTGATTTCCGGCGGGGCGAGAAAGGCATGTTCTGGGGCGGCGGTCCGGTGATGGCCGGACTGGGCGCAAAAGGCGCAGTCTTCGCCGCAGCGGCCGGATTTGGCGCTGATGATGGCGCAAAGCGAAACCGTGTTGCCGACCCGGACGCGGCGCACGGCATCAGCGGCCCGGGCCAGGGCGTCGAGAGCCGGCCCGGTGGCCCGGGGCAATTCGTCCAGCAGCCGGTCCCGGTCGGTGTCGGACAAAAGGCCCCCGGCCAGCAGGGGGCGGACGATGGCATCGGCAAAGGCAGAAAAAAGCGGCATAGGCGTCCTCGGGGAAGGCCTTAGCCCTGAGGCGCATTTTGGGCAAGAGGGCTTTCGCCGGGAGCCTCCGGGCAGGCCCTTGCGCTTGCTATTTTCCCATATTTCCCACATTAACTTGAAGGAATCTTCCGACCATATTGCACATGGTTGCGGGAAGACTTATAGTTGAAAATGTCTACTGACTGCAAAAAGGAGGCACTCATGCATCGGAAATCCCTGTGGCTTCTCCTTGGCGGGCTGGTTCTGGCCTTGTTCATGGCGATGCCGGCCTTGGCGACGGACTATGAGATCCCGGTGGTCACCGGCGAACATTGGGTCAAATCCTCGCCCCAGGAGCGCAAGTCGTTTCTGCTTGGTGCGGCCACCATTATCGAGCTTGAACAGGAAGTGCAGGGCCAAACGCCCCCCCCAAAGACCACCATCACGGTCTGGTGCAAGGGCCTGAGCGCCTATAATTTTGATGAGATGGCCGCGGCCATCGACAAGTGGTATGCAGCCAACCCGGACAAGCTGGCCCGTCCGGTGGTGGAAGTCATGTGGTATGAATTGGCCAAGCCCAAGGCCGGCAACCTCTAGCCGAAGGAGGCAATCATGAAACGCCTGTCCATCGCAGTCGCAGCGCTGGCCCTTGTCGGCAGCCTTGGCTGCACCAATATGACCAAGACCCAGCAGGGCGCGCTGTCCGGCGCGGCCCTGGGCGCCGGAGCCGGCGCGGCTATCGGGGCCTTGTCCGGCGGCAACGCCGGCATTGGGGCCGGCATCGGCGGCGCCCTGGGCGGCATCGCCGGCGGCCTGATCGGCAACCAGCAGGAAAAACGCGGCTACTAGCCGCCTGACCGTCCAGAGACCATGCCAGCCGGCGGTTTCGGCCGCCGGCTTTTTGCAGCCCAACGATTAACCAATTGCACAGTCAACTGTTCAAATATTTGCGCACTTGACGAGCAACATCCCCGTCTTCGCACTACCACCATCCATAATCTCCAATAATTACAGGGCCACAAACGCATACTCGGAAAGAGCGATCTGGCACGGTCCCTGCTGTTCCTCACGAAACCAGGACGCGCGGCCTTTCGCAGGCTGCGCGTCCGCCCCGTCCGTCACACCCGGGCCGGGAAGGAGGAGGAACATGCGACTGTGCACGCGACCAGGATATTGTTTCGGGGGACTGGCCATCGTGGCCGCGCTCCTTTTTGCGGCCGCGCCCGGGCTGCTTGGAGCGGCCGAAACCGAGAACGAGGCCGACAAGGCCCCGGGACGCCGGCTGGCCCGGAGCGCCACCCAGGCTCCGGGCGCACGCTGGACCACGGCGGATCACTCCAAATTCGAGGCCTTGCAGAAAGAGTTCGCCAAGCCCGAAGAGGTGACCGCCGCCTGCCTGTCCTGCCACCAGATGGCGGCGGACCAGATCCAGCATTCCATCCACTGGACCTGGATCTGTCCGGACTGCGGCGACGGCAAGTCCATGGGCAAGTACGGCAAGACCATCAACAACTTCTGCATCGCCGTCCCCTCCAACGAGCCGCGCTGCACCTCGTGCCACATCGGCTACGGCTGGAAGGACAAGACCTTTGATTTCACGGCAAAAAACCGCATCGACTGCCTGGCCTGCCACGACACCACCCACACCTACGAGAAGTTCCCGACCAAGGCCGGCTATCCGGTGACCGAACCGACGCTCTTCCCGGAAGACGGCAAGACCTATCTGCCGCCGGACTACAAGAAGATCGTGGCCAAGGTGGGCCGGCCCGACCGGCAAAACTGCGGTGCCTGCCACTTTTACGGCGGCGGCGGCGACGGCGTGAAGCACGGCGACCTGGACAGTTCCATGGGGATGCCCAAAAAGTCGCTCGACGTGCACATGGACGCCGAGGGGCTCAACTTCACCTGCCAGCGCTGCCACACCACCAAGGACCACCAGATTGCCGGGCGGCTGTACACCTCGCCGGCTACGGCCGAACGCATCAGCCTGACCGAAGCCGATCTGGCCTCGAAGATCGCCTGCGAATCCTGCCATGGCCAAAAGCCCCACAAGACCAACGCCAAGGCCAACGACCACACCGACAAGGTGGCCTGCCAGACCTGCCATATCCCGGAATTCGCCCGGGTGCTGCCCACCAAGATGAGCTGGGACTGGTCCACTGCCGGCAAGATGAACGCCGAGGGCAAGCCCTTTAAGAAGCAGGGTCCCTACGGCAAGCCGGTCTACGACACCAAGAAGGGCGACTTTGTCTGGGAAAAGAACGTGGAGCCGGTCTATTACTGGTTTAACGGAGCCATGAGCAACATGCTCGTGACCGACACGGTGGACCCGTCAAAGCTGCTCAGCCTCAACCATCCGGCCGGTTCGCCGGACGACCCCAAGGCGAGGATCATGCCCTTTAAGCGCCATACCGGAAAGCAGCCCTTTGATCCGGTCAACGCCACCCTGGTCATCCCGCATCTGTTCGGTCCCAAGGACTCGGAAGCCTACTGGGCCAACTACGATTGGAAGCGGGCCATTGTTTCGGGCATGCACTATGTCGATCTGCCCTTTTCCGGCGAGGTCGGCTTCGTCGAGACGGAATACTTCTTCCCCATCACCCACATGGTGGCCCCCAAGGATCAGGTCGTGGCCTGCGATTCCTGCCACAGCGTCGAGGGTCGGCTCAAGGGCCTGCCCGGGGTCTACATCCCGGGCCGCGACGTCCATGCCGGCGTGACCATGGTGGGCTGGGGAGCAGTCATCGCCGCCCTGCTGGCCGTCATCGGCCACGGCATCGGGCGTATGGTTTCCAGCGCCAGGAGGAAGGGACAATGAGCGACAACACCACCGGCAAGTTCTATCTCTACACCCGCTACGAGCGTTTCTGGCACTGGCTGCAGGCGGCGTTGATCCTCGCCCTGGCCGCCACCGGCTTCGAGGTCCACGGCACGTTTTCGCTCCTTGGCTACAAGCGGGCCGTGGCCGTCCACTCGGCCCTGGGCGTGACCTGGCTCGTGGCCTTTGCCTTCTTCGTCTTCTGGATCGCCACCACCGGGGAATGGAAGCAGTACGTGCCGACGACGAAAAAGATGTTCGCCGTGGTGCGCTACTACGGCTACGGCATCTTCCTCGGCCAGCCCCATCCCTGCCCCAAGACGCCCGACGCCAAGCACAATCCGCTCCAACGCCTGACCTATCTGGCGCTGGCTGCCGCGCTGCTGCCGTTTATGATGGTCACGGGGCTGCTCTACTATCTCTACAACGACTGGGCCGCCCTGGGCCTTGGCGGCCTCGGGCTTTCGGGCGTGGCCCTGGCCCATCTCATCGGCGCGTTTGCCATCCTGGCCTTCCTGGTGGTCCACGTCTACATGACCACCACCGGGCACACGCCCCTGGCCCACATCACGGCCATGTGCACAGGTTGGGAAGACGTCCAGGCCGAAAAGCCGGAAGAATGGGAGAAGCGGACGGCCTGACCGCTTGGCCTGGCTAGATTGGTTTGACTGATTGACCTGTCGCCGCCCCGGGAACCACGGTTACCGGGGCGGCGTTTTCCGTTCGTTCCCCGGCTCCGGATCTGGACATTGCCCGAGGCCAAGGTCTAAATGGGCCTGCCCTCTTGGCCAAGAGGCCAGGGGCGCACACAGGAGCTGCACCCATGAAAAACCTGTTTCTCACCCAGGCCCTGTACAACCGCTGGGCCAATGCCCGCCTTGCCGCTGAGCTTAACAAGCTTTCGCCCGAACAACTCACGGCGACCTCGGCCGTCAATTTCGGGTCCATCCTGGCCATTGCCAACCATCTGGTCCTGGCCGACCGGCTGTGGCTCACCCGGTTTACCGGCCAGGGAGCGCCGGTCCCGTCCGTGGACGCCGTGCCCTATGCCGCCCTGCCCGCACTGGCCGCCGCCCGCGTCGTCGAAGAAGACCGGACTATCGCCTTTTTCCGCGCCCTTGACCCGGCCAGCCTTGGCGACACCCTGGCCTTCACCACCACCGACGGCAGGCCCATGGCCCTGCCGCTGGCCGTCTGCATCAGCCATTTCTTCAACCACCAGACCCACCACCGGGGCCAGATGCACGGCCTGCTCGGGGCCTGCGGCATCAAGACGGCGGACATCGATCTGCTCGGCTTTGAGCGCGAAACCGGGGCCTACGCCGCCTTGCTGTGAGGCTTCGGGGCCGCGGCCGGGGTCGGCCGGCCGCCGTGCCCGGAGCGGCCCCCCAAAATGCCGCCTCCGGCCCAGACGGAAAGAGAAGTGTCGGGGCGTGAGTGAGCAGGGTTGGCCATAACCACGGTTGGGCATATTGGTCGGACGAGCCGGGAACGGCCGCGGCCCGCCTACGCCAACGCGGGCAAAGAAACGCTTGGGCCGGCTGCGCTCAACAATGCCCCTGGTTTCCCTTTCCAAATTTGATTCCCGCATCAATGGTCAGCCCCATGCCGACGCTGCCGAATCGATTGCCGGCAACGATCCGGGCCGCAGGCACGGCCTGCCTGCATGCTTGGGCTATGCGCGGAATCGCCGTAGAGCCGCCGGTCATAAAGAGCGTATGGACACTTGCAGCAGCAATGCCGGCTTGCTTGAGACATTCTTGAATTTGCGCAACAATCCGTTCTTTTTCATTTTCAATGCTGCGTTCAAACCTGCTTCGTGAAACCGAGACGCGAAGGCCCTTCTCCACGTAGTTCAAGGCAATCGACGCGGCATCCTGTTCCGAAAGCATCATCTTTGCGGCTTCAACGTCGCTGGCCAACCGATGCCCGTCCTGCTTTTGAATAATCCTGACCAGCCGTTCCACCAGATCCTGCTGCGCGGCATGATAGTGCATGTTTTTTACACTTTGCAGTGCTCTGTTGTTGTATAAAAACACTATCTTATGCCAGGTCGCCAGTTCCCGGTAATAGGTTGCCGGCACGTCCAATATGGCATCGCCGGGGAAAAGGCTCCTGGTCTGCGTTCTGTAGCCGAATAACGGCATGACTTGTTCGAGACTGAGCTTCACGTCCAAATCGGTTCCGCCGATATGCACGCCGGCGTTGGCCAGGATGTCTTGCTTCCTGTCCCGCTGCCCTCGCCTGTCCGGCGACACCCTGACGACCGAGAAATCAGACGTTCCGCCGCCGATATCGACAATCAGGGCCAGCTCTTCCTGCGCCGCCGACTGTTCATAATCAAGGGCCGCGGCTATTGGTTCATACTGGAAAATGATATGTTGAAACCCGGCTTTCCGGGCAATTTCCTCCAAATGACCTTGGGCCAGCGCGTCGGCCTGTTCGTCGCCGTCCACGAACCAAACGGGCCGCCCCATGACCACGCTCTCGACAGCTTGGCCGGCGGCGGCTTCAGCTCTCTTTTTCAAGTGTGCTATAAAACTTACGATGATATCTTTAAATAAAATATTTTTATAGCCGACTTCTGTCGACTCATTGATGAGCGAGCTCCCCAGGATACTCTTGAGCGATCGCAAGAAACGCCCCTCGCAACTGCTCACGTACAAGGCGATCGCCTCATTGCCAAACAACACGGCATTCTCTTCCGTGTCATAAAAAATGGCGCTTGGAATTGTCTGCCTGTTGTCTTCCAATTCGACGAGGCAAGGAAGACCGTTTTTCAACAACCCAACAGAAGAATTCGATGTGCCAAAATCGATTCCAATAGCCGCCGCCATATGTGCTCCGTGTTCGCGTCGTGCCAACTGCCTGCCCAAAGTCCAGGATGGCACGCTCAAAGAGAAGAAGATCCAGTCGGCATCTCGCCAACAAGATTCCTCTGCAACAATTTCTTGATTTATTTTAGCGTGTTAATCCACAGCCGGGGAACGTCGCGCAAATGCCCTTTCCAAAGCCCCGCGCCTTCGGAACCAATGGGGGAGGGACATTTATTCTGAACATTTCCCGAAGTCAAACCGCGCGTTTCCGGTGCCTGGCAATTTTCGGCGACCAAAGGCAGGGGCACGTCTTGCCTCGCTTCCAAGGGATTCCCAACGCCCTCCCCCCGCCCCCGATGGGATTTCAAGGGGTTGGCACTCCCTTTGGCCGGCCACGGCAACGGTGGCTCCCGTCAAACGCAACCACCAACTGCCACAGCCTCTTTCCGTCTTTTCTTGCGCAACTTCCGCCCCTCGACCTAGCAACGCCCCCAGTCAAATCGCCCCCCCCAGGCGGGATTCCAAAGGGGTCACCCCTTTGGCCGCCGGAGGCATCTTCTCTTTTCCTCTCTTCGTTCTCTCCTCCGCCTCGCCACCCTCCCCCGCTGTCGTTCCATCGACGCACAATCGACGCCGGGCTGCCTCGCCCGAAGTGCCCGGGCGCGCTATCCTACGATCATGCTCGGATTTTTTCTCAAGGGTGCGACCATCGGCGCGGTCATTGCCATGCCGTTTGGGGCGGTGGGGATGCTGTGTCTGGGCCGGGCCATGTCCCGGGGGCTGCGGGTGCGCCTCTTGTCGGGCATGGGCGCGGCGGCGGCCGATGCGTTTTACGGGGCGGTGGCCGCGTTCGGGCTGACGTTTGTCTCGGATTTTCTGGCTGCCCACGCCGCCGTGCTCCAGGGGGGCGGCGGCCTGTTCCTGGTGGCCATGGGGCTGCGTCTGCTGCTGACCAAACCGCCCGATCTGGCACGGGCGGACCGTAAGGGCAGTTATGCCGGGGCCTTTGCCTCGGCGTTTGTGCTCACGCTCACCAATCCCATGACCGTCGTGGCCTTTGTGGCCATTTTCGCCGGCTTCGGCCTGGGTCAGCCCGAGGCCCAAAGCGGCGAGGCGGCGGCGGTGGTGGCCGGGATTTTTGGCGGGGCCATGGTCTGGTGGGCGGCCATTGCCCTTGGCGGCAAGATGCTGCGCAACAGGCTGCTGGCGCACATACGCACCCTGCGCCGGGTGTTTGGAGCGCTGCTTATGGCCTTCGGGCTGTGGGCGTTGTGGAATGCCGGAATGGGAATGGCCTAGCGACTGGAGGGGCTGTCGATACCGCCATCAGGACGGCAGGCTTCCTGGCGAAAGACGCTTAACCGCTCGGAGATGATTTTCAGGCCGGTGAACGGAAACCGGGTCATGGCGTCTTTGTAGGGCTGCGGATCGGCCAGGAGGCGGGTGAGTTTTTCACGGATGCCGTCGGCGCAGAGTTCGTCCCAGGGCAGAAACTCGATCAGGCCCTGGCGGCTTAAGACCTCGGCCCGGATGCGCTGTTCCAGGCGGGGGACCTCCCGGGGCACCACCAGGGACGGTTTGCCTTGGGAGAGGATTTCGCAGGTGGTGTTGTAGCCGCCCATGGTCACGATGGCGTCGGCCAGCCCCATGAGCGTCTCCATGCGCCGGTAGAAATGGTAGAACCGGGCCTTGACCTTGGCGGCGCGCTTGGCCACCAGTTCGCGCTCGGGCCGGGGCATGAACGGGCCGGTGACGAAGATGACCCGGTGTTCCGGGCCGCCCCCCTCCTCCAACATGCGCAGATAGGCGTCCATGAGCGGATAGCCGTCGCCGCCGCCGCCGGTTGTCACCACCACGAGCTTTTCCGCCAGCCCGAGGCGTTCCTCGCGCCGGATGGGCGTCATGGCCTGGGGGGCCGGCACCCGGCGCGGGATGTAGCCGGTAAAAACCATTTTGCGGCTGATATTGTCCGGAATTTCATATTCGACCACCGGGTCGTAGAGTTCCTGGTTTCCGTAGACCCAGATCTCGGAATAGTACTGGTCGAGGACCTCGTAGACGCCCTTCTCCCGCCATTCCCGGATGGTGGAGGCCGCGTCGTCCATGACGTCGCGAAGCCCGAGGATGGTGCGGGTGCGCGGCTGGCGGCGCTTGAGCCATTTGAGCGTCGGGATCACCTCGCGGCGAAGGCCCATGGGCGCTTTGTCCACGATAAACAGGTGGGGCTGGAAGGCCTTGGCCGTGGCCACGATGATGTTGCGGCGGATATTCAAGGCGTGGCGGGCGTTGATCTTGATGGAAAGGGGGAGGTATTCCTCATTGGTCTTTTTGATCATGCCCGGAATACGCACGTAGTCGATGCCTTCGGGGATCTCGTAGCGGCCGGCCAGGGGCGAGCCGGTAAGGATCAGGATGTTGACGCCCCTATGGCGCAGATGCTCGGCAATGGCCATGGTGCGACGCAAGTGTCCCAGACCATAGGTGTCGTGGGAATACATCAGGATATTAAATGTGGTGGGGCCGGCCATGGGATCAGGGGACGTCGATGCCGAGCTTGCGGTACTCGTTTAGTTTGTTGCGCAGCGTGCGTACGGAAATCCCCAGAAGCTGGGCGGCCTGGGTGCGGTTGCCCTCGGTGCGGTCCAGGCTCTTGATGATCATGTGGCGTTCCATGACATCGAGGGTCACCACCTCGCCGGCCCCGCCGCCGGGCAGTTCGCCCAGGTTGCGGGCAGCGGCGGCCATGTCGAAAGGATCGTCGGCCTCGCCAGCAGCAGCCGCGCCGGAGGCAGCGGCCTCCTCGGAGACCTCGCCGGCATCCCCTTCACCGGGTCCGGTCATGGGATCATAGGCCGCGTCGCCGCCTTCGCCGGGCCAGACGTCGGGATCGAGCAGGAAATGGGCCTTGCGGATGGGACCGTCTCCGGCCAGGAGCACGGCGCGCTCCATGAGATTTTGCAGCTCACGCACATTGCCGGGCCAGTCGTAAGCCATGAGCCAATCCTTGGCGTCGGCGGAAAAGGCCAGAGGCGGCAGGCCGTAGGCCTTGCGGAATTTCTCCACGAAAAACTGGGCCAGCCTGGGGATGTCCGCCCCGCGGTCGCGCAACGGCGGCAGTTTGAGCGGGATGACGTTTAAGCGATAATACAGGTCCTGGCGGAACTTGCCCTCGGCCACGGCTTCGTCCATGCGCCGGTTGGTGGTGGCCAAGACGCGCACGTCCACGTGCACGGTATCCGTGCCGCCCACCCGGTCGAACTCGCTCTCCTGGAGCACGCGCAGGAGCTTGGCCTGCAGGCCCAGGTCCATCTCGGAAATTTCGTCGAGCAGGATGGTGCCGCCGCTGGCCATCTCGAACTTGCCGAGCTTGCGGGCAATGGCCCCGGTGAACGACCCTTTTTCGTGGCCAAAAAGCTCGGATTCGAGCAGATGTTCGGGCAAAGCGGCGCAGTTGATGGCCACAAAGGGGCCGTCGGCCCGGTCGGAGGAGGCATGGAGATAACGGGCGAACATCTCCTTGCCGGTGCCGGACTCGCCGGAAATGAGCACGGTCGCCTTGGACCTGGCCACCTGACGGGCCAGGGCCAGGACGCGACGGATGGCCGGATGTTCGCCCACCACGGCAAAACCCTTGCCGGAGGTGGCCGGCACGGCGGCGTGCCGGGGGACGGGCACGACGGGTTCGGCCTTGGCCGGGGCATCGTCCGGCAGCATGGCCAGAATTTTGTCCCAGGTAAGCGGTTCGAGCCAGTAGTCCCTGGCCCCGAGTTCCAGACAGCGGGCGGCCTCGGTGGCCGTGCCCCGGTCGGTAAAGACGATGACGGGCGGGAACGGGTCGAAATTCTGGGCCTCGGCCAACAGATGTTCAGCGGTATAAACACCCATTTTGGCCTGGGAAAAAATGATGCAGGGCGGCGACTTGCGAATGGCGGACAGGGCTGTGGCCAGGGAGTCGGCGATACCGGCGGCTATCCCGGCTTCCTTGAAGAAGGGAAAAAATTGGGTCACCGCCTGGGCTGGGGCGACAAAAAGTATTGTCTTTTCCGCCATCGCCGAGGTTCTAGCCCGAAGGCCAGCGGGTTTCAACCGGTTGGACGTCAATTCTCCCCGATCGCAGTAAATTCCCTGTCCGACTGCTGGCATCAGACCAGGCCGCACTGGCGCAAAAGCCCGGTGAGCACCTTGTCGCTGTCGAAGTGTTCCTCGGCAATGGCCCGGGCCGCGTCCCCGGCCCGCTGCGGATCGGCTTCCACCCGGCGCAGGGCCTCAATGGCGGCCTCTGGCCCCTCGAAGGCAAAAAGCCCCTGCCCGGTCGGCAGATAGGCCCCAAAGCCGGTGTCTTCCACCACGGCCGGACGGCCGGCGGCCAGAAAGGTGGCGGTACGGTCGGAAAACCAGCCGCTTTTCAGGATCACGTTCTGGTCCTTGGCAATGGTGAACTCGCCCCGTGAGTTCCGGATATAGTCGCGGTAAGCCACAGGATCGCGGGAAATCTCCAAGGCGTCGCGCACCTCCCAGCCGGCGGCCCGGTAGCGTTCGGCGTTTTCCTTCATGCCGCTCATGGCCATGCCAAGCGGCACCCCGGGCAGTCGGCCCGGCAGATCGAGGATGGCTTCGTATTTGACGTTTTTGCGCCAGGCCAGTTTTTTACCGGCCACTTCCACATCCCGGTCCTTGGCTTCCCAGGTGCCGATGGTGGTATAGTTCGCGCCGCGTCCTTGGCCGCGCGGCCAGAAATCGAGCACCACCGGCGGCAACAGCGGCTTCCAGTCGATGTCGGACAGCGGCACGCCGGTCTGGCCGGCCGGCAGATTGCAGCCGTAGGTGAAGCAGGTCTGGTGGGCAGCGAAATAGTCGTGGTTCCAGGTGTTTTCAGCCACTTTGGCCTGGGTGAAGACCGGGTCGGTGTCGATGACAGCCCGCACCGGAGCTTGGAGGTATTCCTCACGCAGAGGAATGACGCCCGAGACATTGAGAAAAAAATCAGCCTCGGCCAGATGGCGGTCGAGGCTGGCCCGCTCCATGCCGTACACGCGGTTCTCGATCTGGCTGACGTAGGCCCAGCGCCCGGCCAGCCCATGGTCGGAAAAGAGCCGGTCCACGATGGCCCGGCCCCGGCTGGAGTCGCTGCCGGCATAGCCAAGGACGGGATCAAACGGATAGGCCCAGTCGGAGGTGTCTTCCACAAAAACGACCTCGTGGCCAAGCCGGGCCAGCCCGGAAGCGAAGTGCAGCATCATCCACAGCTGCCCGCCGAGCGGAAAGCCCACGGCAAAACCAGCCACAATAATCCGAAGCGATCGTTTCATTCATCCCTCAAGCGCCTGTCCGCCGTTCGCCGACCGCGGCCGACGGGCCGGAATACGCAGTCGGCCGGTTATACGCCGGGCTTGCCTTTCCCTTCGACCCAGAGTTTGACGCCCTTGTCGATGGTGACGACGGGTACGGCCTTTTTCTTCAAAAAGTCGGCGAGTTGCCCGAGCTTTGCGGCATCCCAGGGTTCCCAGCCCAGATCGGAACCAATGCCGTGCATACAAAAGATCACCCAGCCGTTCTCCCGGATGGCGTGTTCCTTGACCAGCCCGATAATAGCCTCGGCCGTGTCGTTGGTATGGACTACAAACCGCTTGAGCCAATAGCGGTCGGTGGAGCCCTTGCGATTGAAGGTGTCGCCGCCGTTGGCCACCTGGGAATAAAAGCGCTTGGAGAGTTCGCTCATCTCCGGGGTCCAGTAGTTATGCGGGGTGATATAGGTGCTGACGGCAAAGCCGCGGTCGGAAAGCTCTTGTTTGGAGGCCTGCATCTCGCGTTCGTAGGAGATGGCCACGATCTGCTGCTTTTCCGCGCTGGCAGGATCAAAGGGGTGGACCAGGACCTCGCCGATCAGCTCGTCGAAGTAATAGCTGCCAGGTTCGTCGCGCACCAATTTGCCGTTGGAGCGCTCACGCAGCAGTTTGCCGTTTTCCATCAATCCGGCCAGCTCTTCGTACTTGTACTTGGCCTCGAAAAGCGGGCGCTGGCCGACTATGGGTTTGAGCAGAAGGCATTTCTCTTCGGCCACAAACTTGGGGATGTCGATGGGCCGCTTGTGGGTGAGGCTATGGGAGGCGATTTCCCAGCCGGCCTTCTCCAGTTCATGCAACTGCTTTTCATTCATGAAGTCCGGATCGCCGGAATCCACCCGGTCGGCAATGATGCCGGTCGTGGCCACCAATCCATAGCGGGTGAGCACCGGAAAGGCATATTCGTAAACGCTGGAAAGCCCGTCATCGAAGACCAGGCTGACCATGCCGGCCAGACACACCCCCCCCATGGCGGCGGGAGCGGCCAACAGGGCTGCGGTCAGAGCCAGGGCACGAAAGAGAACACGAAATCCACGAATTTTTTCCATGGCTTGTCCGCAGGGCAATACTGCCGCTTCAGGTTGGGGCTCAGAAAAGCCTACAATATTAGTGCCAAAAGTCAATGTCTGCTTCTGACGGAAACGATCAATAAGCAGGGCCGCCGAGGGGCGGCCCTTGGGATGGTGCAGGACAACAACACAACCAGAAGGAGGGGGGTAACCGGCAGTCACAGACGGCTTAGGCCTATGGCTGCCTTCCAGCCACACATAAGCACTGCGCGCCCGGCGGCAAGGCCTCCGGCCTGATGCATTGACGGCCGATCAAAAAGTGGTATGTGGCGCTTGCCGCCGGCAGATGTTTTATCCGGCGGCCATCTCACGGAGACGCCATGTCCAAACGCCGCACCGCCTCATGTACGTTGTGCCTTATGCTCGCCCTGGCCACTGCCGCCCAGGCTCTGGGCGCTTCCAAGCATTTTCGCATATCGTACGAGCATTTCAACGATTATGCCGCCAAGGCCGCAGATCTGTACTTCAAGACCGAGGCTCCCAACGAGAAAAACATCCTGTCCCACATGACCGCCGTCTGCGCCATCTATGCCGAAAAGGCCCGGGGGCTGGTCCACATGACCGATGTGGCCGAGCACATTGTGGCCAAACGCGACAAGATCTATGTGGTCAAAAGTCTGCGCGACCTCAAGGACGTCACCCTGGCCACCCTGCCCCAGGACATAAAGCTCCTGACCGAACTGGTGGACGGCCAGGAGAATCAGAGCCTGTTCCAGCTCGGCACCCAGGTTATAAACGAACTGCGGGTCTTTGAGCGCAACACCGAAAATCTCTAGCCCGGCCAGACGACAACGGGCCAAAATCGCTGAGAGAAACGCCCCCCTTACTTGCCCTGTGGCAGGGGTCCGGGGGGATCATCCCCCCGGCCGCCGGAGGCGCTCCCCGCCTTCTCCCCTACCTTCTCTCCCACCCTCTCTCCTGGCTCCACCGCGACGCCCACAGCCACGCCCAGCCGTCTGGGGTCGAGGGCGCCGGTCTGGGCCATGGGCACAAAGGCGCTGTCGGGCATGATGAAAATGGTCTGTGCCCGGCCGTCGCCTACGTCCGGCAGATGGTAGCGCCGGGTCGTCGGAGCGCCGCCAAGGTGCAGCCGGTCCAGGAGACCGGCGTCGGACACCAGGACGACGTCGGTCGGCACGGGCGAAAAAAGGGTCAGGGACACCTCGCCGGGCGCGACCTGCACGGCCGCGTCTCCCACGCTCCAGCGCATGGTCTGCCCGGCAATGGGCTCGGGCGGGAAGAATCCTTCGTAAACCACCGGGCCGCAGCGCCACTGGGGCAGGGACAACCGCGCCCCGGTGCGAGAAAGTCCGGCGTCGGCGGCGTAGGAAAGGACCGCGGCCAAGGCCAGGCCCCAGGCCAAATGCGCCGGCCAGCGCCGCCCCCGCCCCCCGTCTTCCAGGGCCATGGCCCGGCCAAGAGGCACGAAGAGCAGGAAGAGGACCGGGGGCACGTAAAACATTTCCTGAAAGAACGCATAAATATGAAAGGCGACCAGGGACAGGAGCAAGGCGGCGTCGAGCATCCCGGCCGTGTCCCTGGCCCGTCGCCACAGCACCCAGCCGGCCCGGCCGACCAGGGCCAGCCACAGGCCAAGCCCGGCAATCCCCAGGCCCGAGAGGAGCTGGATATACATGTTGTGGGAGGTCTCAAACACCTCGGCCGACGGGTCGCCGTAGCGCCCGAGCCAGGCGGCCGGCGTGGCCAGGAGGACCGGATAGTGGCGGGCGTAGCTTTCATAGCCCATGCCGAAAACCGGGCGCTCGGCGGCAATGAGCAGGCCCGAGCGGAACAGCGCCGGTCGGGGCGAATCCGTGAAATTGCCGACTCGTTCCTTGAGCAGGGCGTTGATCGGCCGGCTTATGGCCGACAATTCCCGGCCCGAGGCCCAAAAAGCCAGGGCGACAACCAGTGCGCCGGCCACGGCCAGCCCGGGCAGATGGCCGTAGGGCCGGGGAAACCGGGCCATGGGACCGTCGCGCAGATACAGCAGCACCGCACAGGCCAAGGTCAGGCTGCCGGCGATCCAGCCGGCCCGGGCCAGGGTGAGGACCAGAGCCCCGGCGCAAAGGGCCAGACAGGCCGTGCCGTAGCCCCGCCGCCACAGGCCCCGGCGGGCAAAGGGCAGGAGCAGAAACGGCGCGGCCACGGCCGCGTATTCGGCAAACCAGCCCGGATTGGCAAAAAGCGAGGTGAAGCGGTAATGGAGCAGGTAGTGGTCGCCCCGGAAATGCTCGGTCAGGCCAAAGACAATGGCCGTGACCAGCCCGGCCGCGATGCCGGCCGCCAGGGTCTCAAAACGTCCGGCAAGCCGGCTCCCGGCCAGTTCCCAGGCAAAGACGGCCATGACGGCCAGCCGCAAGGCTGCGGCCAGACCGTAAGCCGGGGCATGGGCCGGGGAAAAGACCATGGCGGCGAAAAACCGACTTGGGCCAAACAGCGCCGCCGCACTCGCCAGACGGTCCCAGGGCAGAAGCCACATGGAGCCCAGAACCATGACCACAACGGCCCCAAGGAACGCGCCGGTCAGTCCCGGGCCGGCCGGCCGACGGCCGAGATTGCCCCAGACCAGGGCCAGCGCGGCTGCGTCAAGAACCAGTCCAAAGGCCACGGCCGGGTAGACGTAGGTCTGCCAGCCGAAGAGAAAAAGCGTGAACCCGAGCAGGAAAAGGCCCAGGGACAGCCCCCGGCGCGACACGGCCATGGCCGCGCTGCCGGCCAGGATCAGGCCGGCAAAGGCCTGGGCCGGACGGCCCAGGGACCACAGGGTCATGGCCGAAAGCAACAGATGCCCGGCCACGAGCACAATGCCACCCGCCCGCATCACCCCGCCGGCCATGCCGCTCTCCGTCGCTGCCGCGCCCATGGTCCGGCCTACCGTTTTTCCGGACAAAAGGCGTTTGGCACGTCAAGGACGAGGTCGTCGGCGTCGCCGGCCAGCCCGTTTTGCCCGGCCGAACGCACGACGTCGGGCAGGCAGGGGAAATCCGGGCTCTCGGCCTCGTTTTCATTGAGCAGATAGGGCGAGCCCCAGGGATCGCGGGCCAGACGGGCCAGGGTCTTGGGCGAGGCCCCGACGGCCCGGCCCAGCCGTTCCCGGGCACTGTCCCATTTGCGCCGGCACACGTCGCCCTCGGGCACGGTGCGCAGATCCCGCCCTTCGCAGCCGCAGCTGGTGCAATTTTCGCCGGTAATCTCGAAAAGCGGTTTCCCGGCGACGGTTTTGACCTCGCGGGCCAGGGCCGCCAGAATCGAAAGCTCCTTTTGGGCCTCGGCGCGCTCCCCAAGCAGGGCCACCATGGCGGCAAATTCCCGGCGCTTCTTGGCCAGGGTATCGCCCAGGAGCAGGGAGGCGGCCAGGAGCGCCACGCAGCAGACCAGGGCCGTGCGGACCCGCCAAAGGGCCCGGGATTCGTAGCGGTCGGCCGAAAGCTCCCAGGGACCGGCTTTTTTGGCGGCAAAGGCCGTCGTGAGGCGCGCCAGCCGGGCCTCGCCCCGGCGGGCAAAGGCGGACAAGGCCTCGCCGTCCGGGAACAGTCCCAGCCCAGCCCGGTCCTCCCGGACGGAAGGCTCCCCGGCCAGCCCCAAAACGGCGGCACAGGCGTCCAGGTCCTCGGCCAGCAGGCCGGCCAGCAGGGCCGCATCACGAAAGTCGTCGGCCCCAAGCAGGGCATAGAGTCCGTCGAGCCGGGTTCTGGCCCGGGCCAGCAGATCGGCCGCGCCTTCCCGGGCGGCAATGGTGGCGGCGTCGGCCGCACGCAGGGCCGGACGACGCTCGCCGGGCATGAAATAAGACAAAAAATCCAAGTTGTTATTCCGTTCCGGCCGCAGGTTTGGCCACGTTGCCCCGGGGGAGCACGCCGGGCGGATAGACGACGTCCAGGACCGTCACGGCGTCGCCCCGGGCCTTGGCCGGGCCGGTGGTCAGGGCCAGGACATGGCCGCCGTGGCGGCGGTCATGGCTTAAAAAATGAAAATGCCAGCCGGCCGGGGACAGGGACGGCAGGCCAGGGGGCGTATAAATGCCGACCAGGGTCCCGGCAATGTCGGTCAGGGGAAAGGTGCTCTGGTGCTTGATTGCCTCGGCCAGGGGCGGCCAGGGCTTGGCTTGGGCCGGCACGCTGCGTACGGTCAGGGTCGGGAAAACGCCGTCCACCCGCACGGCGCACATTTTGGAGGGGTCCGGCAGCCGGTCGGTCAGGGCGGCGGTCAGGGCGGGCAGGTCCAGGCCGTCCACCCGGCCAAGATCGACGGACCCGGCAAAGCGCACGATCTGGGCAAAGGGAGCCAGTTGGCCAGGACGCGCCCGGTGGACCACGCCGTCGGACGTCACCTGATAGACGACCCCGTCCAGGACCACCATCTCGCCGTCGAGATCGGCAAACGTGCCCAGGCCAAAGTCGCCCTGGCGCACAAGCCCGGCACAGGACCGCTGGCCGGCATAATCGCCGACGATCAGGCCCTCGATGGAGCCGGTCTGGTGCAGGGTGGCAGCCCAAAGCCGGCCCGGGTCGGCAACGAACAGCGAGACGGCCAGGACGGCGGCGCGCAGCAGGGCAAGGCGTGACATGGGGGGTCCTCCTTGAGGGGATCGCAGTTGGCGGCGAACAGGCAACACCTCTCCCGGCCAGGGCAAAGAGAGCGCTCCGCCTCGTACGGCGACCGGCGGGACAGCCGCTCGAAATGGCCCGGGGTTAGGAAAAGCCAGACCCGACGTCGTCGGCGTCAGGCTCGGGTTCGCCGGCCAGAAACCGCTGCACCACCGGGTCCTGGCTGTGGCCGATGGCCTCGGGCGAGCCCTGCCAGACAATGCGCCCGGCGTCGAGCATGGCCACATGGCCGGCCACGGCGAACACGTCCGGGATGTCGTGGCTGACGAGCACGGCCGTGAAATCAAACTGTCGCCGGGCGGAGTCGATCAGTTGCAGCACCGAGGCCTTGCGGATGGGGTCGAGGCCGGTGGTCGGCTCGTCGAACAAAACCAGTCCGGGCTGTGTCACCAAAGCCCGGGCCAGAGCGACTCGTTTCTGCATCCCGCCGGAAATCTGGGACGGATATTTGCCGAGGATGCCGGCCAGTTCCAGCCGTTCGGCCATGGCCATGACCTTGGCGGCGGCCTGGGATTCATTTAAGTGCTCTGTTTCACGCAACGGCAGGGCGATATTCTCGGCCACGGTCATGGAATCAAACAGGGCCATGTTCTGGAACATGTAGCTGCAGCGGCGGCGAAAGGCCCGTTGCCCCTCCCGGGACATGGCCGAAAGCGCCTCGCCATGAAACAGGATCTCGCCTGCATCCTGGCGCAACAGGCCGATGATATGCTTTAAAAGGACGCTTTTGCCCTCGCCGGATTTCCCGATGACAGCCGTGACCATGCCCTCGGGCACGATCATATCCACGCCGCGAAGCACGGGCTGTCCCTGAAAGGCCTTGGTCAGGCCGTGAATTTCGATCATGGGCTGGTTCATGGCACCTATCCCGGGGGAAAATACAAACCGCGCCACTTTGACCGCAATCCGCCCTGATGGCAAGAACCAGCCGGCCGGCACATGGCTTGCAATGTGTGCTGTAACCGGCAATTTCCGCCGACCGCCGCCACCGGCTTGTGCCAGCCCCACAGCAGGGATACAAGAAGTCTGGCGGCCTGACGCATCACCGCCCTGGAGAGTATCGCCCCATGCCCATCGCCCCGATCATCCGCCTGCGCAGCGGCCACGCCGTCGGCCCGGGATGCCCGGCCTTCCTGGTGGCCGAAATCGGCAACAACCACCAAGGCAGCCTGGAGACCGCCCGGGAAATGGTGCGTGCTGCGGCGGCCTGCGGGGCCAATGCCGTCAAATTCCAGAAACGCGACCTGGGTGCGCTTTTCACCCGGGCCGGCCTGGACGCCCCCTATGGCGGGGCCAACAGTTTCGGCGACACCTACGGCCGCCACCGGGCGGCACTGGAGCTGTCCGGCGAGGCCCTGGCCGAACTCAAAACCCTGGCCGAATCCCTTGGGCTGACCTTTTTCGCCTCGGCCTGGGATGCGCCCAGCCTGCGCCTGCTGGCGGCCCTTGGCGTCGAACTCCTCAAAATCCCCTCGGCCGATCTGGTCACGGTGCCGCTGTTGCGGCTGGCCGGGGAAACCGGCCTGCCGGTCATCCTCTCCACCGGCATGAGCGGGCTGGCCGACCTCGACATGGCCGTGGCCGAGCTGCGCCGCTTCCACGAGCGCATCGTGATCCTGCACTGCAACAGCTCCTACCCCTGCCCGGACGAGCAGGTCGGGTTGCCGGTCATGGACGTCCTGCGCCGCCGCTACGGGTTGCCGGTCGGCTATTCCGGCCACGAGCGCGGCCTGGGGCCGACCATTGCGGCCGTGGCCTTCGCCCCGGTCGTCATTGAGCGCCATTTCACCCTGGACCGCAGCCTGCCCGGCACCGACCATCAGGTGTCGCTCACCCCCGAGGCCTTTGCCGCCATGGCCGACATGGTGCGCCAAGCCGAGGCGGCCATGCAGGTCAGGCGCAAGCAGATTTTCCCGGGCGAGGCCGCAGCTGCGGTCAAGCTGCGCAAATCCCTGGTCTTCGCCCGCGACCTGCCGGCCGGACACACGGTCGGCCCCGAAGACCTGGCCTGCAAATGCCCCGGCACGGGCCTGACCCCGGCCCTTGGCGACGCGGTCGTCGGCAGCCGGCTCCTGGCCACGGTGCGCCAGGACGAGGCCGTGCGCTTCGATATCCTGGCCGCCCCGAATGTCCCGGACGCCGCCGCAGACCTTGCCGACCGACCGGCCAAGGCCCTGTCCGGTTTTTGACGCCATGGCCCTGGCCAGCATCGTCATCCCCACCTACAATCAGGCCGCCTACCTGCCGGCCTGCGTGGACCGCTGCCTGTTCCAGACCCATCCGGAACTGGAGATCATTATTGTGGACGGCGGCTCCACCGACGCCACCAAAGCCTATCTCGACGCCCTGCCCGGACACATTGCCACGGCTGCGGCCGAGCCGGTGGTCCGCATGGACGCGGACGGGCAGGTCGTTCGCGAACGGGTGCTCACCTACCCCCAGAACAGGCGTCTTTCGATCGTGCGCTTTGAGACCGACATCGGCCCCACCCGCACCTACAACGAAGGTCTGGCCCGGGCAACCGGCGAGTACTGCACGTTCATTCCCGGCGACGACCTGCCCTATCCGCACATGATCGAGGAACTGGCCGCAGCCCTGGCGCGTTCCGGAGCCGACTTCGCCTACGCCGACCAGGACGTGCTGGAAGACGACGGCCGCATCTATCGCCGCATGACCTTTCCGGAATTCGATATGAAGGCCTGTCTGGCCGAATGGTACCATCTGGGCGTATGCCGGCTCTATCGTCGCCGGCTGCATGAAACCGTCGGGCTTATGGACGAGGCCTATACGAGCGCCAACGACTACGACCACTACCTGCGTTTCGCCATGGCCGGGGCGACGTTTGTCCATGTGCCGCGCGTGCTTTACGGCGTGCGCCGCCACGGGCCGGCACGTCCGACCGGCCAGCATACGCCGACCCGCTACGCCAACCTGCTGGCCGAATCCTGTCGTCTGGCCACCCGGGCCAGGGAATTTCTCGACTCGAAGGACACGGCCGCGCCGTGACCGCGCCTCCCGATTTTGCCGGGCTGTTGCCCGACGCCCCGGCGGCCCACGCCGCTTTGAAAGCCGCCCGGGAGCTGGTGCGTTGCGGCGATCTGGCCGTGGCCCAGGACATCCTGGCCGGTGCGGCCAGCCGGGCAACGCCGCTGGCCCAGCTTCTTCGCGCCGACCTGCTCCTGGCTCTGGGCCGGCCGGATGCCGCCCTGACCCTGGCCCTGGACGCCAGCCGCGAACACGGCGACACCGGACAGGCCATGCTCACGGCCGGCCACGCCGCCCTGGCCCTGGACGACCGACCGGCTGCGGCCGGCTTTTTCGCCCGGGCGGCCAGCGCCGACCCCGGACGCATCGCCGCCCGGGTCAATGCCGCTGCCTTTTCCCGGCCGCCACCCGTCACCCCGGCCGACCACGCCGCCGTGGCCGTCACCAGCCTGCCGCCCACGGCCGACGCCGGCTGCCGGCAGGCCCTTCACTCCTGGGCCGCGGCCGGCTTTCGCACCATCCTGTCCGTCAATACGCCCCAAGAAATCACCCTCCTGGCCGATCGTTTTCCCGAGGCGGCCTTTGTGCCGGCCCCATCCGACGCCCTTGCGGCCTTTGGCCGGCCCTACGCCGCCCTCCCGCACCTGCTGGCGGCCGGCCTGGCCAACGGGGCATCCACACTATGCGTGCTCAATGCCGACATCGTCCTCACAGCCCGCCCGGACTTTGCCGCCCGGTTGGTGACCGCCGCCGCCGGCGGCGCGGTCATGGCCTGCCGGGTGGACAGCACCCCGGAACGACCCGGGTTTGGGACCTATTACGATGTGGGATTTGATCTGTGCGCCGTGGATGCCCGCTACGCCGTCCGGCCGGAACTGGACGGCTTTTTCCTGGGCCTGCCCTGGTGGGACTATGCTCTGCCCCTGGCCGTGGCCCGGGCCGGCGGCATCCTGCGTTTCTGTCCGGCCCCGGTGCTGCGCCACGCCGTCCACGCCACGGCCTGGTCCCACCAGATCTTCGTGGGGCTGGGACGGCAGTTCGTGGACCGCTTCTGGCCGCAAGCGGGAATGGAGCTTTTTAGCGACAACGACCGGGCGGCCGACGGCGGCCCCGAGGCCCTGCTTGCCGCCATCGGCGGCCGCACCGCCGCAAGGCTTCGCCGCGCCCCGGACGCCGGGCTGTGGGACACGACCGGATTTTGCCCCCACGACCCGGCCTACGCCGCCGCCCTCCTGCCGCTGACCACGGTTGTCCCCAACCGGTAGCGCCGCCGCCCTCCCAAAAAAGGAAAGGCGGCCAAAGGGTCTCACTCCCTTCAACCGCCATCGCTTTCTCTTCCTGGCACGCCGAGACGATAACAGCCACAGGGACCTGCTTGCCCGTCAGTCCCAAGCCCCCTTAAAAAAACTTCTCCAATTGCAGGGGTCCGGGGGGATCATCCCCCCGGCCGCCGGAGGCACTCTTTTTTTCTTCTCCTCCCTCTCACTTCCCCTCGGCCGGCTCCCGGCGTTCATCCGTTTCGCCGGGCAGGCCGAGCGGGCTGCGCCGGTCGCGCACGAGGGAATTGCCGCTGCGGGATTTGGCGAATTTCTTGACCGCCGCCGCCCGCTGGCCCAGCTCGTCCATGGTTACGGGCACGGCAAAGGCGCAGTCGATGACGCCCATGGAGATGGTGAGCAGATCAAAGCGCCCCACCCGACCGTCGCGGCTTTGGCCTTCAATAAAGCCCCGCTTCCGGTCCTCGGGGTTGTAGAGGGCCGGCGAGGCGGCAGCAAAGGCCTCGATGGCCGCCTGGCAGACCGGCTCCACCGTGTCGCAACCGCACAGCAGCACGAAGTCGTCGCCGCCTACGTGGCCCAGGAAATCCTCCTCGCCGCCGTGGGAAGCCAGGGCCTCGCCCAGGATGCGGGCGGTCATGAGGATGGCCTTGTCGCCGTTTTGGAACCCGAAGACGTCGTTGTAGACCTTGAAATTATCCAGATCGACATAGACCAGACAGGTGGCGTTCTGGGCCGCCGCACGCCGGGCGATCTCGCGTTCGATGGCCACGTTGCCGGGCAGGCCGGTCAGCGGGTTGGCTCCCTTGGCCATTTCCACCTGGACGCAGGCCAGGGCGTCGAGGATTTTTTGCACCGACACGATTCCCGACAGCTTGCCCCGGCAGGTGACCAGGATGGGGTCGTAGAGCTTGTCGCGGTCCCGGGCCATGGCGGCCTGGGCCGCCACTTCCACGGGCGTGTCCCACTCCACGGCCAGGGGCTGGGGGTCCATGATGCGGGTGACCTCGCGGCGCAGAAACAGGGCCAGACCATACTGGGAGCTGAGCAGCCGGTCGAGATGGTGGCTCATGATCAGGCCTTCGGGCCGGCCGTCGCGCACCACCACCACGGCGTGGGCCGCTTCCTCGGCGTCAAAAAACTGTTTGACCTCGCCCACCTGGGCATTGTGCAGGATCTGATTTGGCCGTTCCGCCAGATCGCTTATCGGGGAGGCGCACTTGAGGCCGTCCACCGCCTGGCTGGAGCCGGCGACGATGGCCAGCCGGATGTCCTCGCGCGGCAGGGCCGGCGGCAGGGCCGGCCGGCCGAGATAGAATCCCTGGCCGAAATGCACGCCCAGACGGATGAGGCAGATCAGCTCGGATTCGGTCTCGATCCCCTCGGCCACGATGCGGCAGCCGATTTTCTCGGCAAAGGTGAGGAGCGTTTCCAAAAGCGCCCGCTTGACCGGGTTGGCGTCGATGCCGCGCACCAGCGACATGTCGATCTTCATGAAATCGGGTTTGATTTCGGCAATGGAGGCCAGTCCGGAATAGCCGGTGCCCACGTCGTCCACGGCCACGCCGTAGCCGGCGTCGCGGTAATGGGCGAGGGTGCGATGGAACAGCTTGAAATCCTGGACATTATGGCGCTCGGTGATCTCCAGCACCACGTCCCGGGGTTCTATGCCGTACTTGTCGAGCAGCTTGCGCGTTTCCCCGGGGGTGAAGGCCGGATCGAGCATGGTGCGGGGATGGATGTTGCAAAAGAGCTTGGCCCCGTCGTGCCCCGGCGAGAACCCGCGAATGGCTGCTTCCCGGCAGGCCTTCTCCAGAACGAAAACGGCTTCGGTCTCCTCGGCGAAATCAAACAGCATGGACGGCGAGGCAAAAACGCTCTCGTTTGGACCCCGGGCCAGAGCCTCCCAGGCAAACACCGAGCCGCTTCGCAGGTTGACGATGGGCTGATAGACCGCCCGCACCCGACCGAGTTCGAGGATTTCCCGGAACTCCCGCTGCATGGGGGACGCTCCCTTGCCGGCTTCGCCCCGGGCCAGACGCGAGGCTTCAGCCAAAGCCGAGGCCAGGGCCATGTCCAGGCCGTCCAGGCCACGGCTCAGCACCAGGGCCGCGCCACAGCGGATTTCCAGTTCCTGGCCGGTCAGGCGCACGGCCTCAGGTCGAACCCGTCCCCGCACCTCCAGGCGAAACGCCGCCGCCGTGCGCTCAAGCGTATCCAGAGCCGCTGCGTTGCCGCCCAGAACGATCAGGACTCGTCCGGTATCCAGGCGCTCGACCAGGCACACCGGCACCCCCGGGAGCCGGGTCTTGGCCACCGCCCGCGCCTCGTTCTCCAAAATCTCTCCCACCGCTGCGGCGACCTCCGGTCGAAACAACCGGCGCAGCAGGTAGAAGTCATGAATTTCCAGGAGCACCATGCCCAAAACGCCGCCAAGGCCAACGTGTCCGGCCACCAGAGACCGGTTCTGGCCACGCAGCAATTCCGGGACCTGGGAAGGGACGGCACCCACCCCATCGGGGATATAACGCTGTTCAAATCTCGGCGAAAACTGCATAAACGTCCTAAGCATGTCTTGCCTCAATGTTTAATCCGGCCCTAACGCCGAACCGAGCTGGTTTATACCTCCGGTCCGCAGGCCATGGCCGCGCCTGCCAGACGTTTTTGTGACGATTGCGCGACGCCGCCCGCACCCGGCGGCCGCTCGAACGCCCTTGCCACGATGCTTCCCCTAGCCTAGAGTACCGCCGCAGATGTCGCCCGGCCTCTGGCTTTGCCGCTGTGCGACGCCACAGGATACGGACCAGGCTGTTGCTGGGGGTACTCTCCGGCGCAGCCAGTTGCAGGGACAGAGCGGTTGCCTTCAGTTGATCACTCCGGTACTGCAGGCAACGCCAGACCGGATTGACAACCCCTCTTCCTTTTGGCCAAAAAGTTGTGCCTTGCCTGGGACGCCCCGGCATCGCACCCGCATAACCCGCGCGAAGAAAGGACGTGCCCGGCGGCGTCGACTTTATAAGACCTATGTTGCAAAAAATTACCCCCAAAAAAGACAAACCTGCTATTCCCAAGGAAGCCCTCGAATTCCATCCTGATGCCGAAGAACTGGAACTGACGCCCCTGCCCCGGATGACCCGTCTGGTGCTGCATTCCATCCTCGGCCTGCTGGTTTTTCTGGTCATCCTGGCCTGCTTTGCCCAGACGGATAAGATCATTCCCTCCCTGGGGAAAATTGTTTCGTCCGGGAAAAATATCATTATTTCCCCATTAAACGACGCGATTATCCGTTCCATTGACGTGCGCCTCGGCGCCGTGGTCAAAAAAGGGGACGTCCTGGTGCGCCTGGACCCGACCTTTGCGACAGCCGACGCTTCGCGTCTGCAAATAAACGCGACCTATCAGAAGCTGCTCATCGCCAGACTGCAAAGCGAACTCACCGGCACGGCTCTTGCCCCGCCCATCGAGGCCTCGGCAGAGGAGATAGAGACGCAGCGCAAACTGCTGGCCGGTCGTTTGGATGAATTTACCGCCAAGCTGCGTAGTATCAATACAAAAATATCAGAATTACAGCAAAGTCTCATTGCCGGGCAACGCCAGTATACCCAGATGGACAAGCAGGTGCAGGTGGCCAAGGAACTGGTCGGGATGCGCCAGAAGGTCTACGAGCAGGGTTCTGATTCCCGCCTGTCCATGCTCGAAGCCGAAAACCATCTGGCCCAGACCAACGTCTCCATGGAACAGCTCAAAGGATCGCTGGAATCCATGCGCCACAATCTGGCCCAGGCCGTGGCCGAAAAAGAAGGGTTCATCGAGAATTGGCGCAATACGCTCGTGAACCAGCTCACCAGTGCCCGCAAGGATCTGCAAAATATCACTGAGGATTCTTCCAAGGCCACGCTCCTGCGCGAACTTTCGGTACTCACCGCCCCAAGCGATGCCGTGGTCCTGGATATTGCCAACTTCAATCCCGGCACGGTCATCAAAAGCGGCGAGTCCATGATGACCCTTGTCCCCCTGGATTCTCCCCTGGAAGCCGCTGTCTATATTGAAACCGCAGACATCGGCTACATCCGCCAAAACGACACGGCCATCGTCAAGCTTGACACCTACCCGTACCAAAAATTCGGGTATCTCGACGGGAAGTTGCGCACCATCGCCGAAGACGCCCAATACATCGACACCACCTCCGGCCGCCGTCTCGTCTACGAAGCGCGCATCAGCATCACCGGCATGGAGCACATGAACGGACTGCCCCAGGATTTCCGGCTCGTCCCAGGCATGACCCTGGCTGCCGACATCAAGGTCGGCACGCGCACGGTCATCACCTATGTCACTTGGCCGCTTATCCGCGTGTTCGGCGAGTCAATCCGGGAACCTTAAGCCACACAAAGAGAAAGGAGCCTTCCATGAACCAGCAGCAGCCCCCGCAGGGGAACCGCCTGGAAACGATGCTCGTCAGCGAAGCGACTCTCGTGCCGTTTCCTCCCGGGGAATATACGATCACTGTCGGCGGCATGGAGCATCCTCCCAAGGTCTTGGCCAATACCCCGTTCCCCTGCATCTTGGTCGCCGTGCTGCCCGGAAGCCGTGAAATAGCCCGGCTGGCCGCCTCCGACGGGCAGACCGCCTGGCTGGGGCAGACTGGCGAAAAGGTCGCACTGGCCGTGGCCGCCCCTGGAGCCCTGGTCCTTTTCACCACCTACCGACCAAGCGACTACGCCACGACCGGCATCCGCATGGACATTCAACGCACAACCGCTGCCCAGGCGCAACCGGCTGCGCCCCAGCCAGCCGCTCCCGGCATGCATTTCGCCCCTCCCGCCGGCCAGTTCGGCGCTCCCGGCCTGGGCCAGCCCCAGCCGGCTGCTCCGGCTTTCGGCGGCGGCGGGCTGGCCTACTCGTCCCATGGCGGCGCTGCGCCGATGGGCGGTTACCCCGGAGCGGCCGGGGCCGGCCAACCCCAGTTTGCCCAGCCGGCCCCCGGCTTTGGCCAGGCTCCAGGCTTCGGCCAGGCCCCCGGCTTCGGCCAGGCCCCCGGCTTCGGCCAGGCTCCGGGTTTCGGTCAGGCTCCGGGTTTCGGTCAGGCTCCGGGATTTGGCCAGACCCCGGGATTTGCCGCACCCCAGGCGCCCAGGCCCTTTAGCCCGCCCAGCCAGCCGGCCGGTCCTACCCCGACCATCCGCATGGCCGGCCATATTGAGGGCGAAGGCGATGTGGCCTTCGATCCCGGCCAGGGCGCTGGGCGTCCTGGTTCCGGTCGCCGTTTGGAGGCCGTGGCCCTGTACGCCGAAGGCGTGTCTTTGCAGGACATCGAATATGCAGCCCTGGGAGCTGACGGCCAGCCCATGCCCTGGGTCAGTCCGCCCCAGTTCACCGGCGCCCGCGCCGCCAACGTGCCCATGCTGGGCTTTGCCGCGCGCCTTTCCGGCGAGGCGGCCAAACGCTTTTCCATCGCCTACGCCGGCAGTTTCGTCGGCGAAGGGCAGGCGGCCCCGGTACGAAACGGCGAATTCCTGCGCTCGCCCACGGGCGGCGCTCCCCTGGAGGCCCTGGGCGTCATTCTCGAACCCAAAGCCTAGTCCGCCACCAAGTAGTGTGCGCCAACGCTGCGGGATCGCCTGCCGATCCCGCAGCCCAGCCGGCCGGTTTTTCTGGCTGCCCCCGGCCAAGCCCGACCGGGTTGAAGGTCCGCCATGGCCCAGACGGATCTGACCGTCCTTTTTGTCCACCACGACTTCCCGGCCCAGTATCGGGGTCTGCTTGGCCACTATCTGCGCCAGCCGCGCGTTGCGGTCTGCGCCATCCGCGACGCCGCCCGGGCCAATCCCATCCCCGGCGTCATTGACGCGCCCTACCACGGCTTTGGTCAGGCCCCGGCCGACCTCAACCCCCTGGCCAGACACGTCGAAGGGCAGATCCGACGCGGGGCCGCCGTCATGGAATGCGCCAAAAAGCTGCGCCAAAGCGGCGTGGTCCCGGACCTCATCTACGCCCATCCCGGCTGGGGCGAGGCCCTGTTCCTCCTGGACGTCTTTCCCGATGCCCGACTCATCAGTTACTGTGAGCACTACTACGATCCCCGCCGGGCCGATGCCGTCTTTGATCCGGAATTTCCCGTTCCCCAATACCAATGGCCCCTGGTGCGCCTGCAAAATACCGCCGGTTTGCTGGCGCTTGCCGCCTGCTCCCGGGGGGTGTCCCCGACAGCCTGGCAACGCCAGGGCTATCCTGCGGAGTGGCAAGGCAAAATCAAGGTCATCCATGAAGGGGTGGACACAGACGCCGTGCGCCCGGACCCGGCCGCCCGACTGCGCCTGCCCGGAACCGGCCTGACCCTTGCCCCGGGCGATGAGGTGGTCACCTATGTGGCCCGGGATCTGGAACCGTACCGAGGCTTCCACATTTTTCTGCGCGCCCTGCCGGAACTGCTGCGCCAACGGCCCAACTGCCGGGTGCTCATCATCGGCCGCGACGACGTCAGTTACGGCCTTCGCCTGCCCGGTGGACAGACCTACCGGGAACGATACGAAACCAGCCCTCCCGTGGACCCTGGCCGGGTCCACTTCCTGGGGCCGCTCCCCTATCCCGACTATCTGGCCGCCCTGGCCGTCTCGGCCTGCCATGTCTATCTGACCTATCCCTTCGTGCTGTCCTGGTCGGCCCTGGAGGCCATGGCCGCCGGCTGTCTGCTCGTCGGTTCGGATACCGAACCGGTGCGCGAGGTCGTGGCCCATGGCATCAACGGCTTTCTGACGGACTTTTTCGATCACGAGGCCCTGGCCGCCCAGGTGGCCGAAGCGCTGGCCAACCGGCACGGGCTGGCCTCCATGCGCGCCCTGGCCCGGGAAACGGTGCTCACCCGCTACGACCGCAACCGAATCTGTCTGCCGGCCCACCTGCAGTTGGCCGAGCAGGTGCTCAACGGAGATTTTGATGTCCCGATCTGACGCCACTCCGTTCCCCGAGGTCCCGGCCGCCGCCCGCCAGGCCATGGACGCGGCTGCGGCCCTGGCCGCCACGGATCCGGCGGCGGCCGCAGCCCTGCTCTGGCCGCTGCTTGGCCAACCAGGGCTGCACGCGCAAAGCCTTGTTCTGTTAATCGACCTCTGCCGCCGCCACGGCGACCCCCGGACCGCTGCCGTCCTGGCCGATCGGGCGGCCAGGCTGGCCCCCAAAAGCGGCCGGGCCCGCACCCTGGCCGCCATGGCCCTGCGCGAAGCCGGCCGGCCCGAGGCGGCCCTGGGGCATGCCCTGGCCGCCCTGGCCCTGACCCCGGACGATCTGGCGGCCATGGTCGCCGTGGTCACGGCCGCCCTGGCCGCCGGTCGGCCCCTGGCCGGGCTGGATGCCGCCGTGGCCCTGTGCCGCCCTCCGTCCCAGCCCGAGGGACTCCGGTTGGCTGTGGGCCTTCTTGACGCCGTGACCGGCGGGGCTCCCTGGGGCGTGGTCTGGACCACCGAGACGACCCTGGCCGGCTGCGTGCGCCATGCCGGACCCGAACCGGCCGAAGTCGTGCTCCTGGCCGACGGCGCGGTCATTGGGCGCACCCTGGCCGACACAGCCCTGCCCGGCCTTGCGCCTCTTGGCGGCTTCTCGCTGACTCCGCCGGCCGGCTGGCTGGACGGGACCCTTGTTGACGTGGTCCTGGCCAAGAGCAATACGCCGCTTTTCGGTTCCCCGGCCCCCCTGCCCCAGGCCCGGACAGCGCCGCCACTTGCCGCTCCCGTGCCCCCAGGGCCGGATACGGCCGTGGCTGCGCCAAGGGTCTCGCCCCAGGCCCTGGCCCATCTCGGCGGCTGGCTGCGTCAGGCCGCCTGTTCGCCACAGTCCCCGCCGCCGCTCCCCGACGACTGCCTGGGGGCGGCCATGGCCGAGGCCCGCAGCCTCCTGGCCGCCCGGGCCGCCGCCCTGGAGGCCGACCAAACCGCTGCCGGGAAGGACGAAGAGGACGACGACCATGCCTAACCTGCCCGAAATCGTCGATGTCGTGGTCCCGGTCTACAGGGGACTGGCTGAGACCCGCGCCTGCCTGCAGGCGGTCCTGGCGGCCGCCGGGACCGTGCGGCCGCATCTTGTCGTCGTCTCCGACCACTGCCCGGACGAAGCCCTGACGGCCCTGATGCACGCCATGGCGGCCGCCGGGCAGATCACGCTCCTGGAAAACGAGACCAACCTCGGGTTCCCGGCCACAGCCAACCGGGGGATGGCCCAGGGACCGGACCGCGACGTGGTGCTGCTCAACAGCGACGCCCTGGTCTTTGACGGCTGGCTCGACCGGCTGGCCGCCGCCGCCAACGCTTCCCCGGACATCGGCACGGCCACCCCTTTTTCCAACAACGCCACCATCAGTTCCTATCCTGCCTTTAACATTGACAATCCTCTGCCCGGAGACCTTGCCCCGGCAGCCCTCGACCGACTTTTTGCCGCAGTCAATGCCGGCAAACGCATCGACCTGCCCACCGCCGTCGGATTTTGCATGTACATCCGCCGCGACTGCCTGGATGACGCCGGAGATTTCGACGTGGCCGCCTTCGGCCGGGGGTATGGCGAGGAAAACGATTTCTGCCGCCGGTCGGCCTACCTGGGCTGGCGGCATGTGCTTGCCGCCGACGTCTTTGTGGTCCACGCCGGCGGCGTGTCCTTCGGGGCGACCAAGGACGCGGCCCTGGCCTGCAATCTGGCCGTGCTGGCCAAGCGCCATCCCGGCTATCTGCCGCTGGTGCGCGACTTTCTCCGCCGCGACCCCGTCCTGCCGCTTCGCCGGGCCGTGGACATGGCCCGGCTGGCCGGGCAAGCCCGGGGACCGCTGCTCGTGCGCCTTTGCCACGGCAAGGACGGCGGCACGGCCCGGCGGCTTTCTGACGAGGCCGCCGAGTTGGCCGCCGCCGGCTATGCCACGGCTCTCCTTGCCCCGGCCGCTCCCGACGAGCCGGACAACCGGGTGCGCCTGACCCTCGACGGCGCGGCCGGGACCCCCAATCTCGTCTACGCCCTGCCGGAGGAACTGCCGGCCCTGGTCGCCGACCTCAAGGCCCTGGGGACGGCCGGCTGCATTTTCCACCATTTCCTCGACCTGCCGGAGGCAATCCTCAATCTGCCGGCCGCCCTGGGCCTGCCCTATGAAGCCCGCATCCATGACTACGCCTGGTTTTGTCCGCGCATCACGCTCGTTGACGACACGGGCCTGCCCTGTTCGGAGCCGGACCCCGCCGCTTGCCAGCGGTGCATCGACGTGGGGGAGCCGCTGGAAACGGCAGATGTTCCGGTGGCGCAGCTGCTGGCCCGCTCTGCCCGCCTGCTTGACGCGGCCGGCCGGGTCATTGCCCCCTCGGGCGATGCGGTCGGCCGCATGGCCCGGCATTTTCCAAACGCCCCCATCGCCGCCCTCTCCCATCCGGAACCGGCCTTTGCCCCGCCGCCCGTCCCCGCCTTCCTCCCCTGGGACGGAACAACACCCCTGCGTCTGGCCCTCATTGGGGCCATCGGCCGCCACAAAGGCTATGACGTGCTCCTGTCCATGGCCCGGGACGCGGCCCGGCGGGAACTGCCGCTGTCCTTTGCCGTGGCGGGATTCACCCAGGACGATTATGCGTTGTTTGCCACGGGCCGGGTCTTTGTCACCGGACGCTATGCGGAGGGCGAGGCGGTTTGCGTGGTGCGGGAACTGGGCTGCCAGGCGGCGCTTTGCCTGTCGGTGTGGCCGGAGACGTGGTGCTATACCCTGACCGAAGCCTGGCGGGCCGGCCTGTGGACCGTGGGTTTTGACCTCGGGGCCGTGGGCGAGCGCATTGCCGCCGCCGGCTATGGCTGGCGTCTGCCCCTGACCCTGGACGGCCGGGCCGTCAACAACCGGCTGCTCAATCTTTTCGCCCATCCGCCCGCCCCCGGCTCGGTTGCGTCCTGAGCTGGCCGTACCTGACCGCGCCGACATTGAAACGCCGTCTTTCCTGACGCGTCAGCTGGTTGCAAAAAGAACCGTTCCGGGTATGTTCGGCTGCAATGGGCCTTCCCAGGTCCGTCACGCAGCAAACCGCTTACGCAGCGAGGCTCCATGCCGCCGACACCCCAGTTCACCCCCCTTCTGGCCCCGTTTTCCCCCTGGGAACCCGGCGCGCTGCCCCTGGTCGTCTTTGGCGGCATTGTCCTGGTGGTCCTGGCGGTCATCCTCTTTCTCTCCGGCTTTCTGGTGCGCCGCCGGGCCACCCCGGTCAAGCAGCAGCCCTACGAGTGCGGCATCCGGCCAACCGGCTCGGCGAGGTTCCGCTATCCCGTGCCCTTTTTCCTCATGGCTGTCCTTTTTTTGCTCTTTGACGTGGAAGCCGCCTACATCATTGCCTATGCCGTGGCCTGGCCGGAACTCGGCGCGGCCGGCTATGGGCGCATGGCCGTTTTCGTCATCGTCCTTGGCCTTGGCCTGGCTTACGCCTGGCGCAAGGGGGGCCTTGACTGGGACGAGGAGGAAGGCCTGTGAGCGGCTTTGACGAGCGCCTTTTCAACCCCACTGACGCCGTCATCAACTGGGCGCGCAAAAACAGCCTGTGGCCCTTTTTCTTCGGCCTGTCCTGTTGCTTTGTGGAGGAAGCCACGGCCTGGGGACCGCGCTACGACATCGCCCGGTTCGGCTCGGAGGTCTTCCGGGGTTCGCCCAGGCAGGCCGACGTGCTTATCGTCTCGGGCACGATGTTTAAAAAGATCGCACCCGTGGCTCTGCGCCTCTATGAACAGATGAGCGACCCCAAATGGGTCATTTCCATGGGGTCGTGCAGCAATTCCGGGGGCATGTACGACGTCTATTCCGTGGTCCAGGGCTCGGACCAGATTCTGCCCGTCGACGTCTATATTCCGGGCTGCCCGCCCCGGCCCGAAGCGGTCTTCGAGGGGCTTATGCTCCTGCAAAAAAAGATCGCGGCCGGGGAAAAACCCACCCGCCCCGTGCTCCATCTGCCCGGCGGCAGCCAGGGCGGGCGTGAGGATTTCCTGGTCGACGGCGCCACCAAATGCCGCGACACGCGCGGTCCCGGCTACGCCGGCATCCCCATCCGGGGCACGGCCGCAACCGAACCCCGGTTTGAGGGTTCCCGGGCCGAGGTCATGTGGACCCCGCCGGCCCCGGGCCTGACGTTGACCGCGGCCCAGGAAGCCCTGGCCGCCGATCTGGCCGCCCGCTTCGGCAATGACGTGCGCCTGACCGACGCGATCCCGGTCCCGGGCGACATGCCGACCTACGTCGTGGCCCCGACCCGCATCCCGGAAGTGCTGGCCTATCTCAAAGGGCAGGCCCCCACCCGCTTCGAGCGGCTCGAAGACCTGACTGCCATCGACGAAACGGCCCGGCGCACGCCGCCAGGGCACGAGGCCACGGCGGTCTACACCCTGACCTCGCTATCCGCTGCGACCATGGTGCGCCTGACCTGCCTGCTCCCCAGCCGTGACGCCGGCCTGCCGACCGTCACGGGCGTGTGGCCCTCGGCCAACTGGTATGAGCGCGAGGCGGCCGAGATGTTCGGCCTGCGCTTTGACGGCCATCCCGACCCGAGACGGCTTCTCACCCACCGCGACTGGATCGGCCATCCGCTGCGCAAGGACTACGAGGGCCGGGCCACCAACATGCCGGCCTTCACCCGGGCCGACTGCGACCGGCTTGAGCCGGTGGACGCGGCCGAGATCCTTGGCCCGCGCGCGGCCGAGGGCGATTACCTGCTCAATTTCGGCCCCCACCACTACGCCACCCACGGCATCATCCGTTTCGTCATGGCCCTTCGCGGCGAACGCATCAAAGCCCTGGGCATCGACATCGGCTACCACCACCGGGGCGTGGAAAAAATCGGCGAACGCCAGACCTGGCACCAGTTTATTCCCTACACCGACCGGGTGGACTACCTGTCCGGCATTGCCAACAATCTCTCCTACGTGACGGCCGTGGAGAACCTCGCCGGCATCACGGTCCCGCCCCGGGCGGCCTACGTGCGGGTCATGCTCTCGGAACTGTTCCGCCTGTCCAACCACCTCATGTATTTCGGCACCTTCCTCCAAGATCTGGGCATGATGAGCCCGATTTTTTATGCCCTGCGGGAACGCGAGATGGTCCTCGACATCATTGAGACCATAACCGGGGGGCGGCTCCATCCCTCCTGGCTGCGCCTGGGCGGCCTGGCCGCCGATCTGCCGGACGGCTGGAAGGAACAGGTCGAGGCCTTTATCAAAATCTTCCCCAAGCGCCTCAAGGAATACCATGCCGGGGTGACCAAAAACCCCATTGTGCGGGCCAGAACCCGGGGCGTGGGCGGCATTTCCGGGGCCAAGGCCATCGACTGGGGCATAACCGGACCCAACCTGCGGGCCGCCGGCGTGGCCTGGGACCGGCGCAAGACCATGCCCTACGGGGCTTACGCCGATTTCGAGTTTGACGTGCCGACGCGCGAGAACGGCGACTGCTACGACCGCTATCTGGTGCGCATGGACGAGATGCGGGAAAGTCTTCGCATCATCGAGCAGGCCGCTGCCAGAATGCCGGGCGGTCGCTATCTGGCGGCGGAGAGCCGCTACTGCCTGCCGCAAAAGGCCGAATCGCTTGGCGACATCGAAAGCCTGATCCACCATTTCGTGGGCGTGACCCGGGGTCCGCACCTGCCATCCGGCATGGCCTACGCCGCCACCGAGGCCCCGCGCGGCGAACAGGGCTACTGCGTCGTCTCCGACGGCGGCTGCCACGCCTACCGGATGCGCATTCGCACCCCGGGCTTCGCCAATGTCCAGGCCCTGCCGCTTCTGATCGAAGGCCTGTCCATTGCCGACGCCGTGGCCGTGCTGGCCTCCTACGACTACATTTTGCCGGACATCGACCGATAAATTGCAGGCCATCACCAGCGAGGCACCGAATGAAAAAATTTCTTGCAATAGTTGGAGGGTTATTTTTAGCTCTTCTGCTCATCACTGCCATTTTTTTTGGATATGCTGCATATAATGGAAGCAAACTCGACGCATCCAGCAAAATTTATATTGAGGAGAATATTCCAACCATCCTCTCAACATGGTCAAAAGATACTATACTGAAGCTTGCATCTCCACAATTAATAGAAACAATTGAAAACAACCAAACAAATATTGACTTATTGCTAACAAAATCTGCAACCCTTGGAAAATTTCAAAAAATAAGCGATATCAAAGGTGACTCAAACACCTCATTCACAACCCAAAATGGCTCCGTCATAACTTCCCGCTACGCAGTCCAAGCAAAATTTGACAACGGAGAGGCTACTATAACAGTCACATTAATCCAATTATCCGGCCAATGGCGACTCTTAGGCTTATTTATAAATTCACCAAGTATCTTACAATAATTTCATATAACGCAACAACACTCCACTGAGAAACACATGCTGCCTGAAGCCTTGGAAAAAGAACTGCACCGCCTTGTCGCCGCCGTGCCCCGCCCCCGCGAGGCGGCCGTGGACGTCATGTACGTCCTGCAGCGCCACTACGGCTACCTGTGCGACGAGGCCATGCACTGCGCCGCCCGGGTGCTCGGCATGACCACGCTCGAACTTGAATCCCTGGCCACCTTTTACGACTACCTCTACCGCCGGCCGGTGGGACGCTACGTCATCCACGTCTGTGATTCGGTGGTGTGCTGGATGTTTCACCAGGATTCCATCTTCGACTACCTCTGCCGCACCCTGGGCGTCCCGCCCGGCGGCACCTCCGAGGACGGCCTTTTCACCGTGCTGCCGGCGGCCTGCATCGGCAACTGCCACAACGCCCCCACCATGCTCATAAACGGCCGCTTCTACGACAGGCTGACCCCCGAGCGCATTGAGGCCGTGTTGGCCGAACTGCGCCAAGGAATCGAGGAGCCGGTGCGATGCAAGTAGACATGCCCCAAGTACTCTTTAAAAACCGCCACCTTGGCCGCCCGGCCACCATCGACGAATACCGGGCCGGCGGCGGCTACGAGGCGCTTCGCGCCACCATCGGCAAACGCACCCCGGCCGAGGTCCTGCAACTGGTCCTCGACGCCGACCTGCGCGGCCGGGGCGGGGCCGGGTTTCCGGCCGGGCGCAAATGGCAGGGCGTCCCGGTCGACCATGTCGGCCCGCGCTATGTGGTTATCAATACCGATGAAATGGAGCCGGGCACGTTCAAGGACCGCATCCTGGTCAACGCCGACCCGCATCTGGTCATCGAAGGCATCGTCCTTTGCGCCTATTCCATCGGGGCCAGCGAGGGCGTGTTTTTCATCCGCCCCTCCTACGAGGGCGACGCCGTGCTCATCGAGCAGGAATGCCGGGTGGCCCGGGAGAACGGGTATCTGGGCAAAAACATCCTGGGCACGGATTTCTCCTTTGACGTCCACGTCCACCGCAGCGCCGGCCGCTATATTTGCGGCGAGGCCTCGGCCCAGATCAAGGCCATTTCCGGCCAGCGCCCCAACCCCCGCAAGGGCGGTCCGCGCACGGCGGTCAAGGGCTTGTGGGACTGCCCGACCATTGTGAACAACCTCGAAACCCTGGCCAATCTGCCGGGCATCGTGCGTAACGGCCCGCAGTGGTTCAAATCCCTGGCCCGCTCAGCCACGGGGTCGGGCACCAAGCTCTACAGCGTCTCCGGGCAGGTGGCCAAACCGGGCTGCTACGAGCTGCCCATCGGCGTCACCATCCGGGAAATCATTTTCGAGCACGCCGGCGGCATGGCCCCGGGCAAGACGTTCAAGACCGTCATCCCGGGCGGCGCGTCCACGCCCTATCTGCCCGAGTCGCTGCTCGACCTGGAGATGGATTTCGACCCCATGCGCGCCGCCGGCCAGCGCTTTGGCACCGCCTCGCTCATGGTCTTTGACCAGGGCACCTGTCTGGTCGGGGCCACCTTGTCCCTCATCGAATTTTTCGCCCGGGAATCGTGCGGCTGGTGTACGCCGTGCCGCGAGGGCATTCCCTACATCCGGGAGCTGTTGCGCCGCCTCGAAGGCGGCGAGGGGACCGAGGAACATATTGCGATGATCCAGGATATGCTGCCGGTGCTCGACGCTGCCTACTGCGCCTTTGCCCCGGGCGCAGCCGAGCCGGTGCGCGGCCTTTTGACGCACTTCATGGACGAGGTGCGCGCCCATATCACTGAAAAACGCTGCCCCTTTGGCAACCCGCCGCCGAGTCTTCGCGGCAAGGCCTGCGGCACGCGGCCCATCCAGTTCGGCCCGACGCCCTGTCCGGAGGACCAATGCCCGATCTGATCATCGACGGCCGCGCCATTTCCGTCCCCAAGGGGACCATGGTCATCGAGGCGGCCGAACGCCTGGGCATCATGATCCCGCGCTTTTGCTGGCACAAGGCCCTGGGCGCGGCCGGGGCCTGCCGCATGTGCGCGGTCAAATTCGTGGACGGCCCGGTCAAGGGCCTGGAGATGAGCTGCATGACCCTGGCGGCCGACGGCATGGTGGTGGAGACGTTTCACCCCGAAGCCGTGGCCTTTCGCCGCCGCATCATCGAACTGCTCATGGTCAACCATCCCCATGACTGTCCGGTGTGCGACGAGGGCGGGCACTGCCTGCTCCAAGACGAAACCATCTCCGGCAACCACGTCCAGCGCCGCTATCCCGGCCGCAAGCGCACCTTTCTCGACCAAAACCTGGGGCCTTTCATCCAGCACGAGATGAACCGCTGCATCCACTGCTACCGCTGCGCCCGGTTCTACCAGGACTACTGCGGCTACCGCGATTTTGGCCCGATGCAAAACGCCAATCGGGTCTATTTCGGCCGCTTTGCCGACGGTCCCCTGGAAAACCCCTTTGCCGGCAATCTGGCCGATCTGTGCCCCACCGGCACGCTGACCGACAAGCCGGCCCGCTACACGTCGCGGCGCTGGGACTGCGAGCGCGCCCCGTCGGTGTGCCTGCATTGCTCCCTTGGCTGCAACGTCACGGTCCTGTCGCGCTATCGGCGGGTGGCCCGCATCGAAGCCCGGGACAACGAGGCGGTCAACGGCTCGTTTCTCTGCGACCGGGGCCGGTTCTCCGCCGGCTACGAAGCCAGGACCGATCGGCCGCGCTCGGGCGTCATTGAAGGCAAACCCGTCCCGGTCCTGACGGCCGAGGCGGCAGCAACCGCACAACTCAAGGCCCTGGCCCAGCGCCACGGGCCGGAAAGCATCGCCGTTGTCGGCGGGCTGCGTTCCACCATGGAGACCCAAGCCGCCCTGGTCCTGGCCGCCAAGGCCGCCGGCTGGCGCGCGCCGGCCTTTTTCGGCTCCCGCCTGGAGCAGGCCGCAACCAAGGCGGCCCTGGCCGCCCTGACCCCGGCCCGGGCGCGCTCCCTGGCCGAACTGGGCCAGGCCGACGCCGTGCTGGTCCTTGGCGTCTCGCCACTCTGTGACGCGCCCATGCTGGCCCTGGCCCTGCGCCAGGCCAGCCGGGCCGGGGCCAAAATCATCCTGGCCGACCCCAGGCCCGTGGCCCTGCCCCTGCCCTTTGTCCACCTGCCGGTGGCCCCGGGCCAGCTGCCGGACGTCCTGGCCGTGGCCACGGGCGCCCCCGAGGACGCCCCGACGGCGGCGCAGCAGCGCCTGCCCCTTTCGCCCGAACTCTGGCCGGCCCTGGAAGACGCGGCCAAGGCGTTGGCCGCCGCCAAACGTCCGGTCCTAGTCTTTGCCCCGGGGCTTGCCGCTGTCCTGCCCGACGACGACCGCTTGGCCCTCTTCCCGGTGCTCCCCGCAGCCGGCAGCGCCGGCGCAGCGCTCCTTGCCCCGAACGACGCGCCCGGCCTGGACGAACTGGCCGCCGACGTGGCCGCCGGCCGGGTGAAAGGGCTCGTCGTGGTCGAAACCGACTGTTTCACCGCCGCCCCGGCCCTGGCTGCCGTATTTCCCAAGCTCGACACCCTGATCGTGCTCGATCATCTGCCGACCCCGACCGTGGCCGCGGCTCAGGTGGTGTTGCCAACCACCACGATCTTTGAATCCGGCGGCACCCTGGCCGCCAGCGACGGCCGGCTTCAGGCCGCCTCCCCGGTCCAGTCGCCGGGCGAGCCGGTGGCCCGCGACGGCCGGGGCAGCCATCCGCCCCGGGCCTACGACCGTCCGCTGCCCGGCACTGACCCGGCCCCGGCCGCCTTTTGGCTGGCCAGGATCAGCCAGGGCCTGGGACGGGAAGCGCCCCGCGCCCCCCTGGCCGAGAGGATGGCCGCCATCCCGGCCCTGGCCGGCATCGACTGCGCCCGGCTGCCCGCCGCCGGATTGCGGCCGGCCTTTGCCGGACCCGGCCCGGCCGCCGCGCCGCCGACCAACCTGGCCGCCCAGGCCAGCGAGGCCGGACTGGTCGTGGTTTATGATGAGGCCCTCTTTGCCACCGACGCCCTTGGCCGCTACGCCCCACTGGCCAAGGCCCAGGCCCCAACCACCCCGGTTGTCTGGCTCCATGCCGACGACGCCGCCAGCCTGGAACTGGCCGACGCCATGGCCGTTGCCGTGGGCTGCGGCGACCAGTCCGCGCCGGCCACGCTGCGCCTGTCGCGGGCCATGGCCCGGGGCGTGCTGGTCGTCCCCCGCCGGCCGGAGTTTGCCGGCCTGCCCCCCATCCTTGGCCCCTTGGGCCTGCGTCGGAGATAGGCCATGGACATCGTGCTCGGCGTTCTTGTCATGCTGGTCAAAATGGCCGTGGTCCTGGCCGTGGCCCTGGGTCTGGCCGCCTACATGATCCTCTTGGAACGAAAGCTCCTCGGCCGGTTCCAGGTCCGCTACGGTCCCAACCGGGTCGGCCTTTTCGGCCTGCTTCAGCCCCTGGCCGACGGCCTCAAGATGCTTTTAAAGGAAGACATCATCCCCGACGGCGTGGACCGGCGCATCTTTCTCGTCGCCCCGGCCGTGGTGGCCGGCACGGCGCTTTGCGCCTTTGCCGTGGTGCCCTTTGGCGACGGCCTGACCCTTTTTGGCCACGCCGTGCCCCAGGTCATTGTCGATTCCAACGTGGGCCTGCTCATGGTGTTGGCCCTGTCGTCCCTGGCCGTCTACGGTCTGGCCCTTGGGGCCTGGACGTCGGACAACAAGTACAGCCTCCTTGGCGGCATTCGCGGCGCAGCCCAGATGATCAGCTACGAACTCGCCCTTGGCCTGTCGCTCGTGCCCGTGGTCATGCACGCCCGGTCGCTGTCGCTTGCCGACATCGTAGCCGCCCAGTCCGGCCTGCCCTTTGCCCTGTGCGAACCAGTGGCCTTCGCCATTTTCATCATCGGCTCCCTGGCCGAGACCAAGCGCATTCCCTTTGATCTGCCCGAAGCCGAAAACGAGCTGCAGGCCGGGTTTCACACCGAATATTCCGGCATGCGCTTTGCGCTGTTCTTCGTTGGCGAATACGTCAACATGGTTCTTTTAGGGGCGGTGACCGCCGTGTTCTTCCTGGGCGGCTGGCATGGGCCGTTTCTCCCGCCCATTGTCTGGCTGGCCGTCAAAGTGCTGGCCGTGCCGGTCTTTCTCATCTGGACCCGGGCCTCGCTGCCGCGCCTGCGCTACGATCAGTTGATGGCCCTTGGCTGGAAGGCGCTCGTGCCCCTGGCTCTCCTCAATATTCTCGTCACCGGCGCGCTGCTGGTCCTAAACGCCTAAGGAAACGGCCATGGCAGACAAGAAACCAAGTCTTGTGGGCGAAATCGTGGACGGCGCAGCCGGCCTCATCGGGTCCTACGCCGCCACCATGACCCATCTTTTTCGAAAACCGGTCACCGAACAGTACCCGGAATACAAGCGCCCCATGCCCGAGCGCACCCGCGGCCGCATCATCCTCACCCGCTCCCCCGACGGGAAGGAACGCTGCGTGGCCTGCTACCTGTGCTCCGGGGCCTGCCCGGTCAACTGCATCTCCATGCAGTCCGAGGAAGGCCCGGACGGACGCCGGCAGGCCGCCTGGTTTCGCATCAACTTCGCCCGCTGCATCTACTGCGGCCTGTGCGAAGAGGCCTGCCCGACCCTGGCCCTGCAACTCACGGCCGAATTCGCCTTTTGCAAGGACGACATCGCCGATTTCGTCTACGAAAAGGAACAACTCCTGGTCGACCACGGCGGCCGGCATCCGGACTATGATTTTTACGCCCATGCCGGGGTGGCCGCCGGCGGCCCCAAGGGCAGCCATATCGGCGAGGACGACCCTGTGGACGTCAAAAGCATCTTGCCCTAGGACGCGACCATGACCGCACTTGGCGCTCTTTTTTACCTGCTGGCCGCCGTGCTCCTCGGCGCGGCCGTCCTGACCGCCACCCGGCGAAACCCGGTCCATGCCGTGTGCTGCGCCGTGGTGGTCTTTCTGGCCGTAGGCGGACTTTTCGCCGTGCTTGGCGCGCCGCTGCCCGGGGTGCTCATGGTGGTGGTCTATGCCGGGGCCATCATGGTGCTCTTTCTCTTTATCATCATGCTGCTCGGGTTGCCGGCCGGCGACGGGCCGTTGCCGCTTAGACGACTGCTTGTGCCCGGCATCCTGGCGGCGGCCACGCTCACAGCCCTTTTTGTCCTGATCGGAGCCGACCCGGCCGCCAAAAGTCTGCTGCCGGCCGCCATGGCCTCGCCGGGGGCTGTTGGCACCATCCTCTTTGACACCTACTGGCTGGCGGTCGAAGCCGTCTCCATCCTGCTCTTTGCCGCCCTGGCCGCCGCCCTGCTCCTGGGACGCGGCCGGTCAGACGCCCGGCAACCGGCAACCGAAGGTCGCAGCGCATGAACATCCCCCTGTCCCATGTCCTGGCTGTGGCCACAGCGCTCTTCGTCATTGGCGGGGCCATGGCCGCAGCCCGGCGCTCCATCCTCATGATCCTCATTGGCGTGGAATTCATGCTCGCCGCCGGCAGTCTGGCCTTTGTCGGCGCAGCCCTGGCCTGGGGCAACGTCAGCGGCCAGGCCGCCGTCATCCTCATCATGGGTCTGGCCTCGGCCGAGGCCGCCCTGGGGCTGGCCCTTCTGGTCCACGGCCGGCGGGGCGGCGGCACGGTCGACGCCGACAGCTATGACCGGCTGGGAGGCGACGCATGACCACCCTTGTCGCCCTGATGCTCCTCTTCCCCCTGGCCGGCGCAATCCTCCAGGCCGCCTTGTCCCGCAGCCTGTCCCGGCCGGCCTCGGGCGCACTGGCCGCCCTGGCCATTGCCGGCTCCCTGGCCGCTGCCGTGGCCGCCGTCTGGAACCTGGGCGTCACCCCGCATGAGCTGCACTTTGGCCAGTGGCTGGCCTTTGACGGCTTCTCGGCCCAGTTCTCCATCCTCTACAATCGCCTAGCCGGCCTCATGACCGTGACGGTCACCTTCGTGGCCTTGCTCATCCACCTCTATTCGGCCGTATACATGCGCGAAGACAAATCCTTTGCCCGCTATTTCTGCTACTTGAACCTGTTCGTCTTTTTCATGCTGGTCATCGCCCTGGCCGACGATCTGGTCTTTCTTTTCATGGGCTGGGAGGGGGTCGGGTTCTGCTCCTTTGCCCTGATTGGCTTCTGGCACGAAGAGCTGCCCAACGTGGACGCCGGGCGAAAGGCCTTTCTCATGACCCGGGTGGGCGATCTCGGCTACGTGGCCGCCCTGGCCATCCTCATTGCCGCCTCGGGCAGCGCTTCGCTGTCCGGCCTGACCGCCGGCATCGACGCCATGCCAACGGCCACGGCCACACTGATCGGCTTCCTCTTTCTCTTTGCCGCCTGCGGCAAATCCGCCCAATTGCCGCTGTCCTCCTGGCTGCCCGACGCCATGGCCGGCCCGACCCCGGTCTCGGCCCTCATCCACGCCGCCACCATGGTCACCGCCGGCGTCTACCTGCTCATGCGCCTGGAGCCGCTTTTGGCCATTGCCCCGGACGTCGGGGCCACGGCTGCGGTCATCGGCGCGGCCACGGCACTTTACGGCGCGGCCTGCGCCATGGGCCAGCGCGACGTCAAACGCATCCTGGCCTATTCGACCATCAGTCAGGTGGGCTACATGTTCCTGGCCGCCGGCTGCGGCGACGTGTCCGGGGCCTTTTTCCACTTGCAGGCCCACGCCTTTTTCAAATCCCTGCTCTTCATGGTCGCCGGCGTCATGATCCAGGCCTTCCATGAGGAACACGACATCTTCCGCATGGGCGCGCGGCTGCGTAAGGCTCTGCCCGGACTGTTCATTCTTTTTGCCTGCGGCGCGGCCGCCCTGGCCGCCCTGCCCCTGACCTCGGGCTATTTCAGCAAAGGCCGCACCCTGGCCGACGCCGTGGCCCATCCCGGCCCGGCCTATCTGCTGGCCTTTGTGCTTGGCATTGTGGCCGCCTTTGTAACGGCCCTGTACGTCTTTCGGCTCTTCTTCGTGGCCTTTTTCGCCGACCCGGCCGATCCGGCCAAACTGGTTTCCGAGCCGGAACTTTCCCGCATGGAGCGTCCGCTGTGGCCCCTGGCCGCCCTGGCCCTGGTCTACGGCTTTGTCAATCCGCCCGAATTTCTGGGCCTAAAGCCCTGGCTCGACGCCTATCTGGCCGGCACGGTAACGCCCGTGCCGCCGGAGGTGGCCCACGCTGAATTTTTCGTGGAATTCCTTGATGCCTGCCTCGCCCTGGCCGGGCTCGGTCTGGCCTGGCTCCTCTACCGGCCGGCGGTGCGTCCGGCCCCGGCCCCGGCCGGCGTGCTGACGGCGGGTCTTGGCCTCGACGCCTTCTACCGCAAATGGATCGCCGTCCCCTACTGCCGCCTGACCACGCACCTGTGGCGCGGCGTGGATGAGGATGTCCTCGACGGCGCGGCTGCGGCTGCGGCGTCCGGGATCGCCGGCCTGTCCCGGTTTGTCGCCCATTTCGGTTCGGCCCGGCCGTCCACCACCATAACCACCCTGCTTGGCGCGGTCGCAGCCCTGCTCACCTGGCTGGCCCTGCGCCTGACCTAACGCACCGGAGCGATCATGCGGCAATTGCCCTGGCTCACCCTGCTCATCTTCTGGCCCCTGCTGGCGGCCTTTGTCCTGCCGGCCTTGCGGGGCAATCCGGCTGCCTGCCGCCGCTTCGCCCTGCTCGCCGCCTTGGGCGAACTGGCCTTGTCGATCCTGATGGTCGGCCTGTTTGCCGGTTCCCACCCCGACCTGCCCGTGACCGAGGACATGGCCTGGATACCGACGCTCGGCATCCGCTACAGCCTGTCCATGGACGGCTTAAGCCTCATTTTCGTGGTGCTGACGTCGCTTGTCGGCCTGTGCTGCATGCTGGCCTCCCGCCACGACGACGCCAAACGCCCGGCCCTGTACTACGGGCTGATCCTGGCCTCGCTCGCCACGGTCCAGGGCATTTTCCTGGCCTCCGACCTGTTTCTCTTCGCCCTTTTTTGGGAAGCCCAGCTCATCCCGGTTTTTTTCCTCATCGGCGTTTTCGGCCACGGCGACCGGATGCGGGTGGCCTTCAAATTTTTCCTGTTTTCAGCCACTGGCGGCCTGCTCATGTTCCTGGCCGTGGTTGCCCTGGGCATCCTGGCGGCCAATGGCCCGGACGGCCCGACCTTTGCCCTGGACACCCTGGTCCATCTCGATTTGCCGGTAACGGTCGGCCGTTGGCTCTTTGCCGCCTTTGTCCTGTCCTTTGCCATCAAGATCCCGCTGGTGCCGGTCCACATGTGGCTCCCCGACGCCCACACCGAGGCCCCGACCGCCGGCAGCCTCATCCTGGCAGGATTGCTCCTTAAAACCGGCGGCTATGCCCTCATCCGCTTCGGGCTGCCGCTTTTCCCCGAAGCCGCCCACTTCTTTGCTCCGCTTTTAACCACCCTGGGACTGATCGGCCTCTTTTACGCCTCGGCCGTGGCCCTGGCCCAGGAGGACGTCAAGCGTCTGGTCGCCTATTCGAGCATCGGCCACATGGGACTGGCCGTGGCCGCCATCGTGTCCGGCAGCCGGCTGGCCCTTGGCGGCGCAGTGGTGCTCATGGTCAGTCACGCCCTGACCTCGGGCGGCCTGTTCGCCCTGGCCGGCGGCATCGGCGAACGCCTGGGCAGCCGGCGCTTCGAGGTTTTGGGCGGGCTTTGGAACAAGGCCCCCCGGTTTGGCGCGGCCTTCCTCTTTTGCATCCTGGCCTCGGCCGCCCTGCCCGGACTGTCCGGGTTTGTCGGCGAGGCCATGATCGTCTTCGGCCTGTTTACAACCAATGCCTGGGTGGGCGTGCTGGCTGTGGCCGGCATGGCCGTGACCTTGGCCTATCTCCTGCGGCTGGCCCGGGACGTGCTCTTCGGCCCGGCCCGCTCGTCCCTGCCCTTTGCCGACCTGGATGCCCGGGAAACAACGCTCTTGTGCGCCCTGGCCCTGTGTATCCTGCTTTTGGGCCTGTTCCCCGGACCAGTGCTGGCCCTGGCCGACGGTCCCCTCCATCTCATTGCCGCCCATGTCTGGCCGGCCGCAACCCCGGGCCTGTGAGCGAGGACCTGCCATGACCGCCTTTGTCGCCGCCTATTTCCCGCACCTCTCCCTGGCCCTTGGGGGGCTGGCCATCCTGCTGGCCGCCTGTTTTCGCCGCACCCCGACCGCCCTGTTCCCGGTCCTGGCCGGTCTGGCCGCCCTGCTCCCGGGCTGGTGGGGCGTGTCCGGCCCTGAAGGGGCCAGCGGCATCAGCTGCTTTTACGCCGCCCTCCTCTCGGGCATCACCCTGGCCACGGTGGGGCTCACCGCCCGCTATGCCGCCCGTCGGGGCTTTGCCGGCGACGCCCTCTACGGCCTGCTTCTGTGGTCGGCCCTGGGCATGTTGCTTCTGGCCGAGTCCGACGACTGGCTCATGCTGATCGTCGGGCTGGAACTGGCCTCGCTTTGCCTCTACGCCGTGGTGGCCGCCCGCCTGTCCGACCCGCTGGGCACCGAGGCGGCGCTCAAATATTTCCTGCCCGGGGCCATGGCCCTGGCTGTTTTGGTTTTTGGCGCGGCCCTGGTCTTTGCCGGCAGCGGCAGCCTCGTCATTGCCGAATCCCTGGCCGTGGGCGGTCCCCTGGTGACGGCCGGTCTGGCCCTGGCCCTGGTTGGCATCGGGTTCAAGCTGTCCCTGGCCCCGGTCCATCTGTGGACCCCGGACGTCTATCAGGGCGCGCCCGCCCCCATCGCCGCCTTCCTCTCCACCGGCTCCAAGGCGGCCACGGCCGCCGCCCTGCTCCATGTCTGCGCCGAAGCCTCGCCCGAGGCCCGGGAACTGCTCTGGCCGGCCCTGGCCGGGGTGGCCGCCCTGACCATGGCCGTCGGCAATGTCGGGGCCATCACCCAGAAAAGCATCAAGCGCGTCCTGGCCTATTCCTCCATCGCCCAGATGGGCTACATCGCCATGGCGGCCATGGCCGTGGACGAGGGCGGCGGCGAGGCGGCGCTGTTTTATCTGGCCGCCTTTGCCCTGATGGATCTGGGAGCCTTCGGCGCGGTGGGACTGCTTTCCGGAGAAACCGGCGACCGCGACGCCATCGAGGCCTACCGGGGCCTGGGCTACGTCCATCCCTGGCGGGCCGGAGCCTTGGCCGTGAGCCTTTTGTCCCTGGCCGGACTGCCGCCCACGGCGGGTTTCATCGGGAAGTTTCTGGTCTTTGGCGCGGCCCTTCGGGCCGGCTACGTGGGACTGGCCGCCTTTGGCATCGTAACGGCGGTGATCGGCATCTTCTACGCGCTGCGCATCGTGGCCGCACTCTACATGCAAAATGACGTCGCGGCCCATCCGGTCATTCCGGCCCTGGCCGGACCGGCCGGCAGCGCAGCCCTGTGGGCCATGGCCGCGGGCCTGCTGCTCCTGGGCCTGTTCCCGGGCGCGCTCCTCGGCCCCCTGGCCCGCCTGTTCGGTGGGGTGTAGCGAGAGAGGAAGAGTGCCTCCGGCGGCCGGGGCCTGAGGCCCCGGCCCCCCCCAACTAGGTAAAGGGGGAACGTCGGCGCTACGGCGGTGGGAGGGCAAGCTCAGCCTTCGGCTGTCGCAGTCCCCAGCCGCCCGGACTGGCAACCCGCTCCCAAAACCCCTTGAAAAACTTTTCCCTTTGCAGGGGTCCGGGGGGATCATCCCCCCGGCCGCCGGAGGCATCTTCTGCTTCTGCCTTTCCCCTCTTCTGCCTCTCTATTCCCCTTCCAACGCTTCTTCGATGTAAGGTGCGATGGCCACGCCGGCCTTTTTGAGATTGTCCCGGGCAAAGCGCACCCGGCTTTGGGCGATGCCGCGTTCCCGCCAATAGGCGGCCGGGTCGTTCACAAAGGCGGCCATAACGGCGTAGCCCTCTTCGTAGGTTCCCACCTCGTGGCAGCAGTTGACCACCCAGCGTGGCCCAAGCGGGCCAAGGGTGTGGCCGCCGCCGGCCAGATCGCTGCTCAGCGTCTGAAACTGCTGGATGGTCTGCCGCCAGAACGGCTCACCGCCCGGGCCAAAGCCCACCGGGTCGATGAAGATGTAGGGCGCGGGCAGACACTGGCCGATCTTTAAGAAGGTAAGCGCCATGTTCACTTCGTAGCTGGTGCCGAAACCGCCGAGATTAAAGATCTTAAAGAGCGAACGCCGGTCCAGGATGTCTTGACGGGTGTTCATGGCCAGATTGGTGAACTGGGCCACGGCCTGGGGTTCGAAATTGGGAATCTGGCCGATTTCCTCGGCGTCGATGCCAACGCCGAGGCGGAAGATGCCAAGGGCCGCGGCCGCGTCGTCGACAATGCGCATGACTCCCGGCCCCGAGCCGTGGGCCACGGCAAAGCCCTCGCCCAGGCGCGGATGGTCGCGCATCTTTTTCAAAAAGGCGGCGATGGGTTCGGCCAGGACCGGTCCGAGCACGTCGCAGGCCGAGCCGAACATGGCCATGGTGGTGTGGATGCGCGGCAGATGTTCCCGCCCTTCCCGGGTCACCCACAGGCCCCGGAAAAATTCCCGCATCTGGGCCTGGCCGTTGTATTCGAGCAGCAGGTAAAACCGCATCCCCTCGCCCTCAAGGCGCACCAGCTCTTCATAAAGCGTCTGGTCCATGCGGAAAAAGGGCGGCCGGCAGGTCTTGCCCGGGGCGCAGCCCATGCCCCGGGCCGCCACCACGCCGATGCCGTTGCGCTTGAGCACCCGCAGCGTGTCGGCCGGCGGCAGTGCGTCGGCCACAAAGACCTTGGACAGCTTCTGTTCGCCGCCAACGTACTTGAGGTCGTCCAGAAACGGGCGCATCCGCTTGGGAATTTCCTCGCCCTCAAGGACGCCCTCCGGGACGTTGCCCCGGGCGTATTCGTAAATCAGCCGCCATTGGAATTCCCGCAACCACACGCCCTCCTCCTGTTCCCAGGGGATGGTGATCATCTTGCCGGGCATGAGGATGCGGCCGTAGATGCCGCCGTCGGCCGGATCATCGGTCACTTCGTCGAAAAGCGCCCGGCTGGCCACGGGATTGAAGATGTCGGTCAGGTCGGCGAAATCGACGCCGGCAGCCAGGACCTCCCGACTGTGGCCGGCAATGAGCACCCGCTCGGCCAGCCGGGCCACCCGCACGTCCGGCGGATAGAGCCGCAGGCGCACGGCCAGGCCGTCCGTCTCTGCCGCTGCCTCGCCGCTGTTGTAGAGTTCCACCTGGCGCGGCGTGCTGATGCCTGTGGTGCGGATGCCGTCGAGCAGGCGCGAAGCCAGATGGAAGACGCCGTCGCGGTTGGTGGGGCGCTCCAGAAAAGCGGTAAACGGCCCAAGGGCAATATGCACGGCCCCGACCATGAAATCCTTGGCCGCCAGGGCATCCGGCAGGCCGGTTGGGGCCAGACTCTGGAAAATGCCCAGGCCATGCTTGCCCTTGACCACCATCTCGGCAAAATTGCGGCCCACCCCGAGCAACCGCGCGGACAGGATATAGCGCAGGTCTTCCAGTACGATCTCCACCACCCCGTCCTCGGCCACGCTGTGGCGCTGGGGAAGCAGGAGCCAGCCCCGCTCCATGGCCTCGGCAATCCCGGCCCGGCCAACGGCCGGCCCCCGGGGGATGAAAAGCCGCCCGAAATCCACGCCCCCGTCGCAGCAAAGCCCGCGCAGATCGGCCAGGGACTCGGCCAGGGCGGCGTTTAAGGCCGTAACCGCCACTGGCAGCTCCACGGTGCGGGCGCTGTCGGACACTTGGGGCGCCTCGCCGGTCAGGTGGATGTCCAGGCCAATGCGCGAATGGCCGCTGCGGCCGCTTATGTCCATGAAATCGGTCAGCGGTCGGGATTCGCGGACAGCCCGGTCGCGCAGATCGCGCACAAGGCCGCGTAGGGCGTCGCTGGTATGGGAAAAGCGCATGAGGCCAAAGGCCTGGGGCGCGGCCAGATCGTCGTTGTAGCGGATGTCGCCGATATCGACGAGCTGGCCGTCGCCGGTAAGAAGCGGGGATACGGTCATGATGCCTCCGGACGGCCCTTATAAGCCAAGGCGTTGCCCGGGGGAACCCCTGGAGAAACCCGCCCAGGAGTCTGGGAATCCGGGGGATGGGCCATGGCTCTTGCCGGGTTGGCGTGGCACTGGTAAGGCTTGGCAACAGCTGACTTTCCCGGGATCGGCCCGGAGCCCACCTCTCGCCGTCGGCCCAAGGGCCGGCAAAGGGACGGCCAATGCCCACGATTCCCTTTTCCCAGATCCGGGCCGGCATGGTGCTCGCCGCCGAGATCGAAAGCCCTGACGGCCGCTACCGGCTGCCCGCCGGCACGGTGCTGGCCGAGAGCCATCTCAAGTGGTTGCGCGGCTGGCGCATCCGCGAAATCGAGGCCACCCCGGATTCCGCTACAGGCCCTTCCCAGGCAGCCCCGGCCGAACCTGCCGGCACGCCCGAAGAAGCGGTGCGGCGACGGTTTGCCCCGCTGCCGGCCGACGAGCCGCTGACCATGGCCTTGACCGAGCTGGCCCTGGCCCGGGCCGAGGCCCTGGCAACCGTGCGTCCGGTGCGCCCGCCGGCCTGCGGTCGCGAAAGCCTGACCAGTCTGCCCAGCCCGGAAGCCATCCTGGCGGCTGATCCGGTCCTCGTTTCCCTGCCCGAAGTCTTCATGCGCATCCGCGAGGTGTTAAGCGACCCGGCCTCCACCGTGGAAGAGGCCGCCGCCGTCATCAGCAAAGACCCAAGCCTGACGGCCAAGCTCTTAAAGCTCGTCAACAGCGCCTTTTACGCCCGCACCCTGCGCGTGTCCGGCGGCCTGCCCCCAGGTCCCGTGGACACCCTGTCCCGGGCGGTCATGTTGCTCGGCTTGAACCAGCTCTCGACGCTGGCCATGGGTGTTTCCGTCATGCCCCTTTTCAAGGACATCCCGGCCGGCTGCATCGACATGCGCCAGTTCTGGCGGCATTCCATAGGGGTGGGGCTGGTGGCCAAACTGCTGGCCGTTCGGATGCACGATCCCAGTCCGGAACGGTTTTTCGTGGCCGGGCTGCTCCACGACATCGGCCGGCTGGTGCTGTACAAACAGGTGCCGGCGGCGGCCGGGGCGTCCCTGGCCGCAGCAGCGGCTTCGGGACGCCATCTGGTCGCGGTCGAGCGGGAACTCTTTGGCTTCGACCATGGGGAGCTTGGCGGCATGTTATTGCGGAAGTGGCGGTTTCCCGAGAGCCTGGAGCAGGCCGTGTGGCGGCATCATGCCCCGGTGTCCGGAGAGGTGCCCCAGGAGCCGTCCATTGTCTGCGTGGCCGACATGATTGCCGGCGCGGTCCTGCCCGGCAGCAGCGGCGAGCGCCTGGTGCCCTGCTTCGACCCCGCCGCCTGGGAGGCCGTGGGCCTGACCCCGGCCGATCTGCCGGAACTGGTGGAAACGGCCGAAGCCCACTTCGAAGTCATCTGCGCCATGTTCGCCTAAATCGCGGGTGAGGGAAGTGCGAGAGGGAGAAGGAGGGAGGAGTGCTCCGGCGGCCGGGGGGATGATCCCCCCGGACCCCTGCAAAGGAAGACGTTTGTAAAGGGGTTTTGGGCCGTGGGCGACGATGCGGTCGGTTGACACAGACCAGCGTGGCTCCAACGGGCCGTGGACGAGGCACGTCGCTCTCGAAAGCAGGGCAAGAAAAGAGGGGAAGAGCCCTGCGCAGCCCTGCCTTCAGGCAGGGCCTTCGTCAATTGTCCCGGTGGTGGTCCCGGCGATAGGCGGCGGCCTTCTCCAGGCTCGCCTGCCGGCGACGCTCCTCGGCCTCGGCCAGCCGGCGGCAGGTCTCGGCGGCGACGTCGGCCCCGTCCTGGCCGGCCGTCAGGTTGCAGGCGGCCAGATCCTCGGCCATCTGCTTTTCCATGCGCTCGGATTCCAGAAACATGACGTAGGCCAGCGCCAGGGCGGCCTCATTTTCGGCGCTGCCGTCGCACAACTCCGCCACCTGGACGTGGGGCACGGTCTCAAGCAGGCGCGCAATGAACATACCCACCCATTTTTCAGTGAGCGCAAGCGGCAGGACCGGGGCGACGTCGGCGATAATGCCGGCGGCGTCCGGGCCAAGATCGGGCCGGGACAGGCCGACAAAGGCGGAAAGGGCCTCGGCCCGGCCGGCGTCGCCGGTGCGGGCGATGCGGGCCAGCAGGATGTCCCGGGCTTTTTGGCCCAGGCGGTCAGCCTGTTCGGTCATGGGGCGTCCTTGTCGGCGTCGGACTCCCCGGGCGGCAGCACGTCGATGACGCGCCCGGGCAGGACGTTGCCGTGTTCGCCGATGGTGCGGCCATCGGCGGCAATGTGCTTGCGGTTGTCGACAATAACGATGCCGGTGCGCTCCAGCACCTCGCGCCGAAAGGCGTATTCCTCGTGCATCCGCCGGGTCTTGTAGAGAAACCACATGCGCACGAGATAGGTGAGGCACCAGGCCGCCACCAGCCCGGCCATGACCCAGGGGGCGATGACCTCCACATGGTCGCCGATGCGCAAAATGGCCTGGATGACGGCGTCGAGGTAGTACAGGGCCGCGCCGACCAGGACCATGCCGCCAAGCAAAATGATGGACGGCAGGCCCCGGGACAGGGCGATGAGCCGGCGCAGCCGCTCGGGCATAAAGCGCATCTGCTCCTCGTCCATGGCCGGATCACCCTTGAAGATGCGGGTAAAGCCCATGCCGATGATGTTGACCACCAGCATGATGGCCACCGGGGCCAGGATCAGGGCCACGGCGTAAGGAATCCAGGGGAACTGGAACTCGATGGTGCCGTCCGGCAGTTTCTGGGACTTGATGATCCCATAGCACACGGCGGCGATGGTGACGGCAAATTCCACCAGGATGATCCCGATGGAAAGAAACGTCATGAGGTTCTTTTTTTCCCTGTCCGTCAGCGACAGGCCCAGACTGCCCAGGGAGCCGGAAGCGCCCTGTTTGGCGTCGGTGGTCTCGGTGTCTTGCGGGTTATCCATAAAAGAGCTGTGCCGCCTTTGGTCGCGAAATCCGGCGCTCCCGCTTCCGGCCGGCCGGGCCGAAGCCGATGGCGGGCGTTGGGCAGGAGAAAACGGAGACGAGGTTGCGGGGGATACCGGGATGGATGCGTCCTGGATCAAAACGAGCGGACGCCCCGGGGCGCATTGCCAGCCGGGACGTCATCCTCGACGTCGTCCTGCGACGCCTTTGCATGGCGCTTTTTCCCATTCGTTTCTCGACACCCCGACCAAGACATGAGGTAAGGCCAAACAGGCAGGATGGCAAGTCCCAACACCGTTTGGAACGCATCCCCTGCCCCCTGGCCGCAGTGTTTTGCACGTTGTCAGGCAAGCCGCTTTTTCTTATACGTCCGCCTAGAAAAATGACGAACTGTTTTGCCCGACTGGCAAAACACAGACAAAGGACGCCTATGCACCTGCCGCGCCTGTTTCTGTTTTGCGCCCTCCCGGCCTGCCTGATCCCGGGCCTGCTCTTGGCTGCCGCCACGGCTCCGGCCCCCGCTCTCGGGAGCGATGCCGGGGAGGCCCAATACACCATTCAGCCCGGCGACACCCTCACCCGTATCGCCCGAAAATTCGGCCTGACGCCCGAGGCCTTGGCCCGGGCCAATACCATCGACAAAACCCAGCACATTATAGCGGGCAACGTCCTGCGTCTGCCCGTGACGCCGCCAGAGAACCATCCGGCCCCAGCCAAGGAGGCCCCTGCTGTCCAGCCCCTGGACAAACCCTCCGCTGCGGTCTTGGCCCGACAATCCACGCTGAGCCAGGCTTCTGTCCCTGCTCCTGCCCCGGCATCCGCCCCGACCTCCAAGCCGACTGTCACTCCGGCCGCTGCCCCGGCTCCGGCTCCGGCTCCAACTCGGGCAGCTGCTCCGGCCGCTGCTCCGGCTCTGGCCGCTGCTCCGGCTCCGGCCGCTGCCCCGGCTCCGGCTGCTGCTCCGGCTCCGGCTGCTGCCCCGGCTCCGGCTGCTGCTCCGGCTCCGGCTGCTGCCCCGGCTCCGGCTGCTGCTCCGGCTCCGGCTGCTGCTCCGGCCGCTGCTCCGGTTCCGGCCGCCAAACCGGCCGCGCCGACCAAAGCCGAAGCGCCTGCGCCGCAGCCAACCCAAGCCCCAGAACCGGAGGAAACGACGGGAATCCCGGACAGCCCGGCCAAGCTGGCCGTCGGCGTCTACGCCAATCCCGTACTCGGCTCCCTGCGCATCAGCCAAACCGCCACAGGCATCAGCATGACCCGGGACAACCAGACCATCCCCATGCGCCACCTGCTCTATGGCATCTTCGACGGTTCAGACAGCACCGGAACCGTCCACGGCTTGCGCCTGGAATTCGCCAACGACGGGCAGGTCGCTTCACTGCTTTACAGCACAAATTCCGCCAAGGACATTCGCTTCACCCGGGTCAAAAAATGAGACCAGCCGGTTGTCACTGCCTTGACCCTGCCACGGCAGGCGGGTAATCTCTCCAACACTATCATAAGTCCCCAACCGAAACGCCTGGCGAAACTTCGAGGAATTCTATGCCCCTGACGCTTATCCTGCTTTCCGCCAATGAAGACGCCGCAACCCTCCTGCAGATGCTTTCCGCCCACGGCCGAAACGTCGAGTTGCGCCACGTTGTCGATTTACCCGGTCTTCGCGCCCAGGTGACGCGTCTGGGTCCCAAAGCCCGCCTGCTCTCCTATCTGTCCAACGTCATCGTGCCGGCCGACTGTCTGTCCGCTTTTTCGCATGGGGCCTACAATATCCATCCAGCCTCGCCCCAATATCCCGGGACAGCCCCCGAGGCCTGGGCCGCCTACGAACGCGCCGCGACCTTCGGCGCGACCCTGCACGTCATGGACGAACGCATTGACGCCGGAACGATCATCGATGCCGAAATCATCCCTGTCACCGGAGCCAAGGATCGCCCCGGCCTGGCCAAAGTGGCCAGGCAAGCCCTGTCGCTCCTCATGCTGCGCGTCGCTCCCCTGATCACCAATGAAGCCCCCATCACTCCGATCCGGTCCCAGTCCTGGGGCGCGACCAAACGCACCATCGCCGATTTCGAACGCATGTGCCGCCTCACCCCGGACATCACCAAGGAAGAGTTCGAACATCGCCTGATGTGCTTTGGCCCTCCGGGACCGGTGGAATTTTCCATGGACCTGCATGGATGGCGTTTTATCATGGAAGCCCCGGGCGGCATCATGGGACATCTTGACCCGCCCCAGGCCGACCGGATGCTCGGCTGGGCCCGCGATTCGACTGCTCCCTCTGTCCGGCAGGAGATCAAACTGACCGTGGATGGCCAGGACTTTCTGCTGACCGCCAACGACTTCCGCCCCGACGTGGCGGCGGCAGGCTTTGGCGACGGCTATTCAGGCTTTGTCTGGGACGTGCCGGCCCAATTCCGCGACGGCCGCCCCCATCGCGTCGAGGCCACCTGCAAGGGGCGTCCGGTGCCCGGCAGCCCCAGACTGGCCGTGTTTCCCCGCCAGGAAAACCCGCAATCCCCGGCCTGATCCGGCGATATTTCCCCGGCCGGGGCCAAGGAGAGCGTATGCGCGTTGTGTACTTGGCCGTCCTGGTTGTGGTCCTGACCACCGCCCTCGCCGCCCCGGCTGCGGCCCAACTGATCGGCATGGCCAATCCGGCTTCGACCTTGTGCGTCGCCACCGGCGGCGAACTGGTCATCAGCGACAGCGCCCAAGGCCAAAGCGGCGTCTGTATCTACGACGGCGGACTGGCTATCGAGGAATGGTCGCTCTACCGTCTGTTTTCCGGCGCGACCTGGCTCTCGGGCTTTTAGCCCTGCGTCCGGGCCGGACCGGCGGGCAAAACGCCCGGCTTCACGCCCCGAAATTGCCCGTTTCCCCTGCACATAGCGCCGGCTTTCCGACGCGAGCCGGCGCTAGCGGCCAAGCCGCAGGCCCTGTTGGGCCGGCACGTAGTCAAGCAGGGCGAAATCACGGCGTACGGCGGCCGGGGATTCGCCGCGCTGTTCGATCCGTCCGGCCTCGATGGTCCCCAGCCGGCCGTCGGCCTGGCGCAGATAGCCGACGCGCCCGGGATCGATGCCCATGATCCGGCAGCTTGTGGCGTCAACGGCCACGGCGCTGCGCCCCATGACCAGCACCCCGGCCGCAGCCGGGTCCCCCATGATGGGGCCGTCGCCGTCCATGCCCACAATGCCGTCGACAATGGCGAAATCCGGCCGCACCGTGGCGTTGATGTCCAGGATCGACGGCTCGATGCCGGCAAAATGCAGCACGTTTTTGGGCCAGCCGTAGACCACGCCCGGCATGACGCCAAACAGGTTTTTCATGGACAAGGTGACCCCGGCCCAGTGATGGGTCTTCATCTTGGCCACCGACACCACCATGTCTGTGCGGGTGATCAGCTCCGGCAGCCAGAGATCGCCAAGCTTGCTGAACCCGCCGAGATTGTTGACCGGGGCCACCGGGCCGTTGTTGAGGTCGAAAAACGGCAGCTTTTCCCGGGCCAGTATGTCGGCCAGCCCCGATTCCTCCAGCACCAGATAGGCGTCGCGGCGATGCCCGGCCCCCTCGGCCACCACCACCGAAGCCGCCCCCAGAGCCAAAAAAGCCTCGGCAACCGCCCGCACCACCAGGGGATGGGTATTGATATGCCCGGCCCCGGCATGGGGCTCGACCAGATTGGGCTTCAGTAGCACCCGCTTGCCGGCAATTTCCCGGGACGTAAGGCCCAATTCGGCCATGCCCCGGCGCACAATCCCCCCCAGATCGACGCCGTAATCCGCCGCCTTGGCCACGAAGACCGAGGCCTGGAGTTTTTCCTTGAGCAGGGGAGGGATGGCCAATCCGCCGGCAGCCACAAGACCGGCCGCGGCAGCCAGCTTGACTGCTTGGCGACGGGTAAAGCGGCGAGGCGTTTCCAAATCGGCGGCGGTCATGGGCGTTCTCCCAAAAGGGCGGCAAAGCGGCCGGACGTGGCCACGGCGGCAATGGCCTGGGCCAGCAGCGGGGTGTCGTAGGGACCGTAGCGGTCCTGTCGGGCCAGGGCCAGGAGGCAGCCTGCCGTGATTTCAGACGTGGCCAAGCCATAGGCTCCAAGCCCGAAGGCCCGCCAGGTCGCCGCCAGCGGCGTCGGCACGGCACACTGCGGCCCAGCCAGATAGTCGAGACTGGCCGCCACGACCGCAGGCGCAACCCGGCCGCCCAGGGCGGTCAGGGCGTGGCCGGTGGACTCGGGCACCGGGAGCAGGGTGTTTCGAAACACGCGCGTATTGCCGTAGTTCCAGCCGCCGTCCGGGAGCTGGCGGTCAAGGAGCAGGCGCACGGCTTCATCCAGGGCCTCCCGGGGCGGCGCCGCCGTGGCCGACAGGGCCAGCATGGCCAGGGAGGTCGGCTCAACCCAGGAATGGGTGCCCTCAATCCAGGTCCAGCCCCGCAGGCTGGTGTCATGGGCGACAATGGCCCTCTCGCTTTCCCGGCGCGCCCAGTGTGAGCCGGGATGCCCCGTCAGCCAGGCGGCAGCTCGGGCGGCCGGCGCGGCAAAGGCCGGGTCCGGCAGCCAGGCCAAAAGGGCCAGGGCGGTGGGCCAGGCCGCCTCGGGACGCCCGGGAAGCACCGGCACCCGGCCGTCGGGCAACTGGGCGGCAACCAGGGCGCTTCGGGCAGCCGCGACCTGTTCACCGGCCCCTCCCACAACGGAAAGGGCCATGGCTGCCCAGGCCGTGGCGTCGGGGCGCGAGGCCGAACCCTCGGCCACGGCAAAGGCCCCGTCAGGACCGGCCCGACGCAGCAGGGCATCAATATGGGGCGCGAGTGCGTGCGACACCATGGGCATACACCTCTCACTGCATCAAGTAGGCATCCGGGACCGGAGCGCAAGCCCGGGCGACCGGAGCCCGGGCGCAGCGGCCGAACCGTTCGATCCATTATTTATGGAGTCACTCTCAAAGCCAGATTTGTCATTCACTTGGGGCCATGGTAAGAGATTGCACGCATACTGGAAAGGGTCAGCTCCAACCTCGCAGCGTTTCCACTTCAAGAAGGGGCGTGCCATGGATGTTTCGAGTCCGGCTCAGGACCTGCCTTCCCTGACCGTGCTTGTCGTCGACGATAACGACGTCAACCGGATCTACATGCTCCACCTGCTGCGCAAAAACGGCCACACCCCGATCCCGGCGGTCGACGGCAGGCAGGCCCTGGAAGTCGCGGCGTCCCAGCCCGTGGACTGCATTCTCATGGACATCCAGCTGCCCGACATGGACGGCCTGACCGTGACCCGGGCCATCCGCGAGGGCCGATGCTCCCCGGCCAACTCGCCGCAGGTGCCCATTTTGGCCCTCACCGCCTTTGCCATGCCGGGCGACCGGGAACGCTGTCTGGCGGCCGGCATGAACGCCCATGTGCCCAAACCGGTACGCGGCCAGGACCTGTTTGCCGCAATCAGCCAAATCCTGCCCCCGCCCCGGCCGGTCGCTGCCCTCGAACCGGCCCTTCTTGATCTGTCGGAATTTTCCCGGAAAGGACGCCAGGAGTTCGCTGCCGAACTCTTGGCGCTGTTCCTGGAACTGGCCGAACCCAAGGGACTGGCCCTGGCCGAGGCCATCTCCCGGGGCGATGCCAACGCCGCCCTGGGTCTGGCCCACGACCTGGCCGGCATGGCCGGGCCGATCCGGGCCGAACGCCTTGGCTTGGCCATGCGCGCCTTGCAGGAAGCCTGCCGGCGCGGCGATGTCGCGGCCTGCCGGCAAGGCCACATCCAGGCCAAGCTGGAACTGGCGGCCGTACTCGCTGTGGTGCGCGCCCATCCCTACCTGATCCAGGACGCCTGACCCCGATCCCCATGGCGCACATCCTGGTCATCGACGACGACGCCTTTTTCCGGGAATTCCTGGGTCGCCTGTTGGCTGCCGAGGGCCACGAAACCGCCCGGGCCGCCTCGGTGGCCGAGGCCGACGGGCTGGCCCGGGCCGCGGAATTCGATCTGGTCTTTCTCGACGTGCGTCTGCCCGATGGGTCGGGCCTGGACCTGCTGCCCAGACTGCGCGTCCTGCCAAGCGAACCTGAAGTGATCATCATCACCGGCGCCGGCGACCCGGACGGCGCTGAACTGGCCATTTTGAGCGGGGCCTGGGATTATATCGAAAAATCCGCCAGCCAGGAGGCCCTGCGTCTGGCCTGTCTGCGCGCGTTGCGCTTTCGTGAGAAAAAACAGGACGCCCTGCCTGTGCGCCGCCCCGGCATCATCGGCGGCGGCCCGGCCATGGAGCGGGCCTTGCGCCAGCTTGGCCGGGCGGCCAGAAGCCAGGCCAATGTCCTGCTCGTTGGCGAGACCGGCACCGGCAAAGAGCTTTTTGCCCGGGCCATCCACGACAACAGCTCCCGGGCCAAGGCCGATTTCGTCATTGTGGACTGTGCCGGCCTCCAGGAAACCATCATGGCCAGCGAACTGTTCGGCCATCGCCGGGGGGCGTTTACCGGCGCGTCCGGGGACAAGCCCGGCCTCTTGGCCAGGGCCGACGGCGGCACCTTGTTTCTGGACGAGATCAGCGAGCTGTCCCTTGAGATGCAAAAAGGCTTTTTGCGCTTGCTGGAAGGCCACACCTATCGCCCGCTGGGCGAAAACCGCGAGATCCAGGTCGATTTCCGGCTGGTGTGCGCCAGCAACCGTGATCTGGCCGCCATGGTCGCGGCCGGGACCTTCCGCGAGGACCTCTTTTACCGCATCCGGGCCGTGACCATCACCCCGCCGCCGCTGCGCGAAATGGCCGACGATCTGCCGGATATCGCCGAATTCCACCTCACCCGCATCTGCCGGGCCGGCAAGCTGCCCCTGACTCAGCTCTCGGGCGAACTCCTGGAACTGTTTGCCGGCTACGACTGGCCGGGCAACGTGCGCGAACTGGTGCACGTGCTGGAAGCGCTCATGACGGCCGCGCCGCTTGAACCGGAGCTCCTGCCGTCGCATCTGCCCCGCGAGGCCCGGGCCCGCTTGGTGCGCTCCCGGGCTGCCCGCGCCCGGCCCGCCAAAGGGCCGACGGATCCCGGCCCCTTGTGCCGCATGATCGACGCCCCAAGCGACGGTGCACACCTGGATTGGGAATCCTACAAGCGCCAAGCCCACGACCGGGTGGAGCGCGCCTACCTCGAACACCTCCTTGGCGTCAGCGGCGGCGATGTCCGCACGGCCATGAACCGCTCGGGCTTAAGCCAGTCGCGCCTCTACGGCCTTTTGCGCAAACACGGCCTGACTCTGCGTTAAAGGACCAACCGGTTCGGCCAAAGCGCAATTTTGCTCTTAGGCCCGTCCTTCTTGTGACCGCTCACCCGCCGCAGCAGACCAGCAGCCCGCCGAAAACATGCGCCTGGCCTTTTGGTCCTGGCACAACATGTTTTTGTGACAGCCCAAATACTCCCTGGACAAGCATGCAAATCGTCTTGTATCGTTGGACTTACAAGAGACCTTCCCTGCACGGGAGTACCAGACAATTTCGACGTTATACAAATAATGCCTATGCAATAGAACCAACATAGAGACAAACAAGCTCATAGTACTATCAAAAAATACGCCATATAGACATTTCTACACAAGATCAACAAAAAAAGGCGGACGTATGTTGAAGTTGTCCAAACGTATTATTGCCCTTGCAACCATTCACATCGTATTCATTTTTTCCGTCCAGGCTTCGGCCCAACAAAGCGCCCAGCAAATCGTCGCCCAGATCCAAACCGACTCCAAGCTCCATGCCTCACAAACAGCATTGGCTCCCCTGGCCGCCGAAGGCGCTGCCGGCAGTTTCATTGTCATGCTCAAACAGACCCGGGGCCATAGCCCCTCGGAATTCACCACCGAGGCCGGCAAGGCCGAGGTGCGCGCCAAAACCCAGGCCAGCCTGGACGCCTTTTTCAACCGACGCCAGGCGGCCGATCTGGGCACGGTCACCCGGCAATTCAGCTACATGCCGGCCTTCGTTGTCACCGCCACGGCTGGACAGCTCGCCGCCCTGCTCGCCAATGACGCTGTGGCCAGCGTGGAGGAAAACGGCGTCCTTGAACCCCACCTGCGCCAGGGCATTCCCCTGGAAAACGCCCTGGCCACCCGGTCGCGCTACAACGGATCCGGCGTGAGCGTGGCCGTCTGCGACACCGGCATCGACTACACCAATCTTTATCTCGGCAACGGCAGCTTTCCCAACGCCAAGGTCCTCGGCGGCTACGACACGGGCGAAGGCAAAGCCGATCCCCTGGACCGCCAGGGCCATGGCACGGCCTGCGCCGGCATCGTGGCCGGCGATCTCGCCGACACCGGCGACTATATCGGCGGCGTGGCCCCGGGAGCCAAGCTCTATGCCCTGAAAATTTCCAGCACGGCCACCGGCGGCAGCGCCAGCAACGCCTCCATGATCGCCGCCTGGGAATGGGCCGTAACCCACCAGAACGATTCCCCGGCCAACCCCATCCGCATCATCAGCACCAGTTTTGGCGGTGGCCAGTACACGGCCAACTGCGATGCCGTCGTGCCGGCCATGACCACGGCAGCGGCCAATGCCGTGGCCGCCGGCATCACCCTCTTCGCCTCCTCGGGCAATGACGGCTACTGCACCGCCATGGGCTGGCCGGCCTGCATCTCCCACGTCGTCTCCGTGGGTGCGGTCTACGACGCCAATTTCGGCAACTACACCCCCTGCGTCAGCGGGGAATCGTGTGCAAACAGACTCTCCACCACCGGCTGCACAACGGGCTGGTACGTGAACGACCCAACCGCCGCCGACAAGGTCACGGCCTATTCCAACTCCACGTCTTTCCTGACCCTGTTTGCGCCGTCCAACCAGGCCTACACCCTGCAATGCGCTTACCAGGGCGGCACGTTCAACACGTCCTTCGGCGGCACCTCGGCCGCCTGTCCCTATGCCGCCGGCGCGGCCGCCGCCCTGCAAAGCGCGGCCAAGGCCATCACCGGCAACTACCTCACCCCGGCCCAGGTGCGCTCCACCCTGACCACCACCGGGACGTTGGTCACCGACGGCAAGACGCCCGTCACCAAACCCCGGGTCAACCTCAAGGCCGCCATCGGCACCCTGAAACCGCCTCCAGTTGCCGGCGTCAACCTGCTCCCGCTTGGTCTCCCGGCCAGCATCGGCATTGCCAGCACGTCTTCACCCACGAGCTTCACCGAACTGTTTACAGCCGGCCTTGGCAACTGGACGGCAAATACGTTCGGGTTGTGGTCCACGTTAAACGGAGCGACCACCATCGGCACTGGAAGCGCCAAATACCACTATCTGCACCGCTCCAACGCCAATTTCGCCAATCTTGACTACCGCGTTACCATGCAGTTGTCCGGCAATGCCGCATCCCTTGACGCCGCCTGCCTGTTCATGCGGTCCGTCCCCACGCCGCAAGACACTACCGGAGACCTCTACAGCGGCTACTGGATGGCTTACCGCAACGGCGGAACCTACAGCATTTGGAAAGTGAGCGGCTACTCCTGGGCAAAGCTCCAGGATTGGACCAGCAGCACCGCCATCAACCAGTCCGGAGTCAACGAACTGCGGGCTGTGGCCAACGGCACAACCCTGACCTTTTACATCAACGGCATCCAGGTGTTGACCACGACCGACGCCACCCACACCTCCGGCAAGGTCGGATTTGGCCTGTATGACGCCCAGGGCGGCGCCTTAAACGTCACCCGGGCCACCCTGACCGGCACCGCCGCCGATCCCGCCTTCACTGTTCCCGCCGACGCCCCGCCCGCAGCCGGCAGTACGACCGACCCCAAAACGGCCCGGCCCTAAGAGCCCTCCGATACGTCCGCGTCCGTCAGTCGCCCTGAACCCGGCGACTGGCGGACGCTTCGTTGCAGCCTCGGGGACGCTCCTCCTTGAGCCGCCCGGCCTAGCCCCGGCCGGGCATCCGCCTTTCGCCCCTGGCCCTGGCGGTCCGTGACGGCGTCCAATGCCTCCCGGCCTGCCCCCGACCGGGCATCCGCCCTGCGCCCCTGGTCTCCACAGTTGCAGCCAGGCGACAGCTTCCGGCCGCAGCCATCCTCTCCCCCGTCCCCTCAAGCACGCCTCGGTCCGCCGACCGACTGCCTGATTCCTCTCCAACAACTCCTCTTTATCAGGAATTTTTCACAACCGGCTCGGCTCATTTCAAATTTATCCTGCAATTCCAGGGCATCATGGATCAGACAACATGGCCCGATTCTTGATGATGGTTCTCAAGTCCAACCTGCAGGCAAGGAGTATTGCCATGAACGGCCCTGCATCGCCTCTCGTCTGCTCGCCAGCCCAGCCTCCCATGCGCTTGGCCCATTTCGACGAGCGCGAGGTGGCCGGACACGGTACTCGTTTTTGGGAATTAACATTGCACAAAACAAGCGTCGGCGGCTATATTCTAGAGACCGTCATGCGCGGATCACGACCGCAGGATCGTCCTTTGGCCGCCGCCCTCTCCTTCGGCGACATTGCGGCACTCCTGGATTTTCTTGGGGCTCCCGATGTCGTTTCCCCGCTTGCCGAGGGACTGCTCGACCGCGCTGCCGGCTTGGACCCGGCTCTGGGTCCAAGGGGGACACCATGACAACCACATATCGCATCCTGTTGGCGCTGGCCCTGCTCCTGGCCTGGGGCAGCGCATCCCCCCGAGTCGGCGACGCCGCCGCCGGGGCGTCTGTTACCGGAAAGGAGGACACGATGTCGCGCCAAACTGCAACCCAGGCCGTGGCCACGCTGGCCGGCGGCTGTTTCTGGTGCGTGGAAGCGGATATGGAAAAGCTGCCCGGCGTAACGGCCGTCATTTCCGGCTATACCGGCGGCAGCGAACCCCACCCCACCTATGAGCAGGTGTCGTCCGGAACCACCGGGCACTACGAGGCCGTACAGGTCCACTTCGACCCGAAGCGCGTCACCTACCGGCAGGTCCTCGACGTCTTCCTGCGTCATATCGACCCCACAGACCCGGGCGGACAGTTCGCCGACCGCGGGCGGCAGTACCGCACAGCCATCTTCGTCCACGACGAGGAGCAAAAGCGTGAAGCCGGGCAGGCCCTGGCGGATCTCAACGCCTCGGGACGCTTCCCGCGGCCGGTCGTCACGGAAATCCTGCCGTTTACCGTGTTCACCGAGGCCGAATCGTACCACCAGGATTACTGGCGCACCCACGCGCTGCAATACAAGACCTACCGCAGTTTCTCCGGGCGCGACCAGTTTCTGGCCAAGGTCTGGGGCGATGAGGCCAAGGCTGCCGAGGTCCCGGCCAAGACGGCGTCCTGGAAGGACTTCACCCGGCCAGACGATGCCGCCCTGCGCAAGCAACTGTCGCCGCTGGCCTTCAAGGTCACCCGGGAAAACGGCACCGAACGCCCCTTTGACAACGCCTACTGGAACGAAAAGGCCCCGGGGCTTTACGTGGACGTGGTCTCCGGGGAACCGCTCTTCAGTTCCCGCGACAAGTACGACTCGGGCACGGGCTGGCCAAGCTTCACCAAGCCGATCCGCCCGGATGCCGTGGTCGAACACGACGACGTGAGCCTGTTCTCCCGCCGCACCGAAGTGCGAAGCCGGCTGGCCGATTCCCATCTCGGCCATGTCTTCCCCGACGGCCCCCCACCGACCAAGCAACGGTATTGCATGAATTCCGCCGCCCTGCGCTTCATTCCGGCTGACGCCATGGTTCAGGCCGGATACGGCGAATACGTAAACGATATCCAGTAAGCGTCCCCGCCTGCCTCCCTTTCCCGCCTCACCCGGTCCTGGCAGGGTTCGTCCCTGCCAGGACTCCTGCCTGGGCCGCCTGTATATGTGAAACCCGGCACAATAGACTGGCAAACCCGGCCGGCATCAGCTAAGTTGAGGCATCCCGTCCGACGGATCCGCTGGCGGGCCGCTACCGCCTGTTGTGCGCCAACCGAAAACGGCCTGCCATGGCCAGGGAGACGGACGTGCCAAACACTGGTGAGCGCGCGTGGCCCTAAGCGTCAAAGGGAAGCTCAAGACGCTGTGCGGCTGTATTGTGGCAGGATTCATCCTGATCTTTGCCGTGGATTTCCTGGAAACCAGCCTCACCGAGCGCACCCTGACCCTGGAGCGACTGGCCGTCGCCGCCCGCATCGAAGCCCTGGAGATGCGCCGGCAGGAAAAAAACTACTTTCTGCGCCATGATCCCGAGGCCCTGGCCGCCGTGCGCCGCCACCAGCAGGCCGCCGTCGCGGCCATCGAAACCATCCGCAGCCTGGACCCCGACCACGATCCCCTGTGCGATGCCGCCCTGACCCATCTGCACAACTATCTGACCGGCTTTGTGGCCATGGCCGGCAGCCCCCAGGCGACAGTGCCGGACGATCCGGCCACCCGCTACCTGGAAGGCTCCCAGGCCCTGGAAAATCTGGCCGCTCTCCAGCCATCTCTGACAGCGGCAATCAAACACCTGGAGCGCCTGGAAAAACGCTGGCTGGCTTCGGGCACTCCCGACGACTACAAACGCCTGGAGCGAGACGTCGAACGTCTGCGCGACGCCGCCCGGGCGGCCGGTGATCCGCCTGGCGAGGCAGATCGGGTGCTGTCGCAATATCTGGCGGCCCTGACCGCCTATGCCGGCCGCCTTTCGGACGACAGTTCGCCCAAGGCCGGATTTGTGGCCGCCGCCCGGGCTCTGGAGCCGGTCACCGAGGACCTGCGGGCCCGCTACGAAGCCAAACGCCTCCAGATCAGCCGGACCACCAGTCTGGTCGTGGCCGCCATCCAGCTGACGGTCCTTGCCCTGGTGGCCCTGGCCGCCTGGGGGCTTTTCCGCTTCGTGGCCTCACCCCTGGCCGAGCTTGGCCGCCACGCCCGCCGGGTGGCCCGGGGCGAGGCCGGCAACCTCGATCCTGCCGCCTATGACGGGGAATTCCGCGAGGTGGCGGCTGATCTGGCCCGCATGGAGCGCCATCTGCGCAATACCATCACCGATCTGGCCGCCAAGGAACGCGAAGCCCGTCAGGCCAGGAAACGGGCCGAAGATTTAAGCCGGGTCAAATCCGATTTCCTGAGTCTGATCTCCCATGAGCTTAAAACCCCGCTGACCTCCATGGTCGGCTTTGCCCAGGTCATGCGCAAGCGCCTGGAACGGGACGCCTTCACCCAGATGATCGCGGCCGAACCCGAACTGGCCGCCGAAATCGCCCGCTCCCGGGCCAACCTGACCATCATGCTGGACGAGGGCCGTCATCTGTCCGGCTTGATCGACAACCTGCTGGAACTGGCCGCCCTGGAATCCGGCGAGATGCCCCTGTCCCTGGGTGCTGTCCCGGCTGCGGCAGTGGTGGATCAGGCGGCGGCCGACCATGCCGGCGCCATGGCCCACAAAGGACTGGTCTTTGTCCGCGACATCCCGGACGATTTTCCGCTCCTCCGCTGCGACCGCGAGCGGCTGCTCTTTGTCCTGGGCCAGCTTCTGTCCAACGCCGTCAAATTCACGCCCTCCGGGCACATCGCCTGCCGGGTCCGACGCGACGGCGACATGGCCGTCATCTCCATCGAAGACACCGGCCTGGGCATTCCGCCAGAGATGCGCGAGGCTGTTTTTGAAAAATTCCACCAGCTTGGCGATGTCACCACCGGCAAGATGCCAGGCCTGGGCATCGGCCTGGCCGCCTCCCGGGCCGTGGTCGAACACCACGGCGGGACCATCCACATCCACGACCGCCAAGGCGGCGGCGTCGCTGTGAGCATCACCGTTCCTCTGGTCCAGGCGGCCGCATGAGCCTTTGCGTCTCCAACTCGCCTGGGCTATCATTGCTCCCGCGTTCACAACTCCACGAGGCCATACCATGATCCAGGATGAATTCAGCCGGCTCCGCCTGAAACTTGTCGCCATCACCCTGGCCTTTTCCTTTATTCCGCTGCTAAGCCTCGGCCTTGGCCTCTACACGAGGTTCTACGACACCTACACCGACAAGATCTACGACAACCTGCGCAACCTCGTGGACAACAAGAAGGTCACCCTCGACCTCTTTCTGTCCGAGCGCGTGGCCCAGCTCTCCAATCTGGCCCTGACCGAATCCTACCAGGACCTCTCCGGCGACGCCTACCTCGAGCGCATCTTCGGCGTGCTCCAGCTGCACAGCAAATCCTTCCTCGATTTGCAGGTCATCGACCAGAACGGCATCTGCGTCTCCTACGTCGGCCCCTACCAGCTGCGCGGCATCGACTACAGCCGTGAGGACTGGTTCCGCACCGTCATGGCCAAGGGCATCCACGTCAGCGACGTGTTCCTGGGCTTTCGCAAATACCCCCATTTCAACATCGCCATCAGCCGCCGCGAAGGCGAGAAGACCTGGGTCCTGCGCGCAGCCATCGATTCCGACATCTTCGATTCCCTGGTGCGCGTCATCCACCTCGGCAAATCCGGCGACGCCTTTTTGCTCAACGCCCAGCACGTGCTGCAAACCAAGCCCCGCTTTGGCCACGACATGTTTGACACCGTCCCCTTCCCCGACGTTCCCCGTTTTTCCGGCACCCGGGTGGAGGAAATGACCGTCGGCGGCCAGGTGTCGCTCTACGCCATGACCTGGCTCAATCTCAAAGACTGGCTGCTGGTCATCAAGGATGATCCGGCCGAAGAGATGATGCCGCTGTACCGGGCGCGCTGGCTGCTTATCGTGCTGCTCTCGGGCGGTTCGTTGCTCATCATTGCCGGCGCGGTGGTCATCGCCAACGGCACCGTGCGCCAGCTGATCAGGGCGGAACGGGAAAAGGCCGGCCTGGACGCCTCGCTTACCCAGTCGAGCAAGATGGCGGCCCTGGGCAAACTGGCCGCCGGCGTGGCCCACGAGGTCAACAACCCCCTGGCCATCATCATGGAAAAGGCCGGCTGGATGCGCGATCTCTTAAGCGAGGAAGACATCAAGGCCAGTCCCAATTTCCAGGAATTCGCCGATGCCGTGAACAAGATCGAGTTCCACGTGCGCCGGGCCAAGGACGTCACCCACCGCCTGCTCGGCTTTGCCCGCCGCATGGAACCCACCCAGGAAAACCTCGACGTCAACCTGCTCCTGGAGCAGACCCGGTCCTTTCTGGAAAACGAGGCCAACTTCCGGGGCATCACCTTTGTGCGCAACTACCAAAGCGACCTGCCGCACATCGAGTCCGACACCTCCCAGCTCCAGCAGGTCTTTCTCAACATTTTGGACAACGCCATCGACGCCATCGATAAAAACGGCTCCATCACCATCACCACCAGCGCCGTGCCCGACGCCGGCGAGGTGGAAATCGCCATCACCGATACCGGCAAGGGCATCCCCAGGGAAGCCCTGGAAAAGATCTTCGATCCGTTTTTCACCACCAAGAAAGTCGGCGAAGGCACCGGCCTTGGCCTGACCATCAGCTACAGCATCATCGAGAAGCTGGGCGGCCACATCAACGTCCACAGCCAGGAAGGCCAGGGAACCACCTTCCATATCACCCTGCCCATCGGCGGATGACCATTTTGCCCAACCCCGGACGCCACCTGCAACCAACGCCGCAGCCCTATACCCATGCAACACGCAAACAGCCCGACGCCGCAGGCGCAACAGCCAACCGCCTGGAGAGAGGTACAGATGGGACTTCGCGTCTTGGCCGTGGATGACGAGACCGACTTCATCGAAACCCTGGTCAAACGGTTCACCTACCGCCAGATCCCGGTGACCGCCGCCTCAAACGGCCCCGACGCCCTGGCCCTGCTCGACCGGGAGCCCTTTGACGTGGTCATTTTGGACATGCGGATGCCCGGCATGGACGGACTGACCGTGCTCCAGGAGATCAAAAAACGGCACCCCCTGGTCGAGGTCATCATCCTGACCGGCCACGCCTCGGTGGAAGCCGGCATGCAGGGCATGTCGCTTGGGGCCTACGACTACGTGCTCAAACCCGTGGATTTCGGAGAACTGCTGGAAAAGGCCAACAAGGCCTACGAGCGAAAAACCCTCCATGAATCCCAGCGCCCGTCCTGAAGACCCCAGCCCGCCGCTGTGGCCCCACACCCTGCTGGCTCCGCTCCTGGCCGGCGCGGCCGTGCTCTCGGCCCTGGCCGCTCCGCCCCTGGCCGGCGTGGCCCTGGCCCTGTTTGCCGGCATGGTCTGCATTGGCTCGGCCCTGGTCCTGGCCCGGCGGGTGCGCCGCGGCGAGCGAAAGCTCCACGACCTCGACCTGCGCCTGCTGCAATCCCAAAAACTCGCCGCCATCGGCGAACTGTCCTCCGGCATTGCCCACGAAATAAATAACCCCCTGGCCATCATCACCCAGGAAATTGATCTGGCCCGGGAACTCTTCGGACCAACCGGCTGCCCCGACCCGAGCGATCTGGCCGATATCCGCGACAGCCTGGATCAGGTCGGCAAGCAGGTGGCGCGCTGCCGGCAGATCACCCACAAGCTCTTAAATTTCGCCCGCAAAATGGAACCCGTCCTCCAGGAAGAAGCCCTGGAGCGGGTCATCGAGGACATGGCCCTGCTGGTCGAACGCGACGCCCTGGGCCGGGGGGTGGCCATTGTCCGCGACTACGACGCTGCCCTCCCCCCGGTGCGCACCGACGTGCCGCTGTTGCGACAGGTCATCTTGAATCTCCTGACCAACGCCCTGCACGCCACCCCAAAAGGCGGGGCCATCACCCTGGCCACCTGCCGCCGGGACGGACAGGCCGTGATCGAAGTGCGCGACACCGGCTGCGGCATCCCGCCGCAAAACATGGCCAAAATTTTCGACCCCTTTTTCACCACCAAGGAACCCGGCAAAGGCACGGGGCTTGGCCTGTCCGTTTCCCACGGCATCGTCGCCCGCCTGGGCGGCAGCCTGACCGCCCAAAGCACCCCCGGCCAGGGCGCAACCTTCACTGTGGCCCTGCCCTTGTAAACCAACCGCAACCGCCTGTGGATTTGCCGCTGTTCGTTGTACGCCCGCCCGAACAATGCCGCCAATCCGCAACCGCCCACGGAGACGTCCCATGGCCGATTCCATCCGCGTCCTCATCGTCGACGACGAAGAACGATTCCGCGACACCCTGGCCAAGCTGCTCGGCCGGCACGGCTTTACCGTGCGCACGGCCGGGGGGGGCAACGAAGCCCTGGCCCTGCTGGCCGACGCCCCTTGCGACGTCATTGTCCTGGATGTCAAAATGCCGGGCCTGTCCGGCCAGGAGGCCCTGCCGCTGTTGCGCGCCGCCTGCCCCGAAGCCGAAGTCCTGGTCCTGACCGGCCATGCCTCGGTGGACATCGCCTCGGCCATGATCGCCGGCGGCGCAGCCGATTACCTGCTCAAACCCTGCCCGACCGACGAACTGGAAGGGGCCATCCGCGCCGTCTACGACAGACGCCAGGCGACAAAACCGCGCTAAGCGCCGGTTTTCTCCCGCCCACTGGTGCACCGTTCCCCTGGCGGCGGCTTCCGGGTTCGCTTCGGTTGTCTGCGTCCACTCCCTCAAACCCGGCTCGGCTACCCGCAACACGCTATGCCCACATCAAATCGCTTTTCCGCCAATCCCGCGGCCCTGGCCCTGGGGGTCGCCGTGCTGGCGGCCCTGGTCCTGCGTTTCTACCATCTGGACAGCTGCCCACTGTGGTGGGACGAAATCCTTGTCCCGCTCAATGCCCAATATGGTTTTGCCTCGGTCATCGAACGCGCCTTGCGCTGTGACTTCCATCCGCCCTATTTCACGCTGCTGGGGACCTTGTTCCTCGGCCTGGGCACAAGCGAACTGGCCCTGCGCCTGATCCCGGCCCTGTGCGGCGTGGCCCTCGTGGCCTCCGTCGGCCGGTACTTCGCTCCCTTGTTCGGCCAAGGCCCGAGTCTGGTGGCCGCCTCTCTGCTGGCCGTCAGCGCCATGAACCTGTTCGTCTCCCGGAGCGTGCGCCCCTATGCCTTGATCGTGCTCTTTTCCTGCATGGCCTTTGGGTTTCTCCTGCGCTACCTCAAAGGCGGCGCGCGCCGCGACGGCCTTGCCCTGCTGACCTGCAACCTGGGCTTTGTGCTGTTTCATTTCTCCGGGTTGATCATCCTTTTTGCCCAACTGTGCGTCTTCCTGTTCTGGCGGCTGGCCTACGACAGACGAACGAACTGGTCTGAAGGGATTGCTGCGGCGGGATTTGGCGTCCTGGTCGCAGGCCTGCTCGCCCCCTTTTTCCTGGCCCATGTCGCAGGCTTTGCCGCACCCGCCCAGGCCACGATGGCTGCCACGTTTCTGGAATGCCTGAAAAACATTGCCAACGGCCTTGGTCCGGCCACGATGTTCCCCAAGGACCTGTCCTTTCATTCCAGCCTTGCGGTCAGCAGCAGCCTCATCGTTTGCATCGTTGTCGGCATGTTCCGTTCATACCGGGTCGACAGACGTCTCACCCTTGCCTGTCTCATCTATATTGCAACGCCCATCGTTGTCCTGACGCTTAAACGCTACGCATCCTACTTCAACCCCTGGCATGTTTTGTTTCTGAGCCCCGTCCTGCTGCTTTTCGCGGCCACGGGACTTTGCGCCCTCCTTGAAAAGGCGACCAAAAGCCCAACCGTAGGCCCGGCGGCGGCCATCGTGATCGCCCTGGCTGGGACCGTGTACTTCTTCACGGCCAACAGCGCGGTCTTTTCAAAGCAATACCATTACACCGCAAGCTATCAGCCCTTGGCCCAGGCTGCCGGACGCTATATCGATCCCAAGGCCGTCACGGTCTTTTCCGACGGCTCCCTGGCGGACTGCATCGGTTGGTACACAAAACAGTATGCCGTCCCCGATCCCTTCACGCATTCTCCCGATCTGGCCGCCAACACGCCCGTTGACGTGACCTTTGTCAGTTTCGGCGACTTTGCCCATTTCGGGGCCACCGAGCAGGAATTCCTCCAGTACTTCGGCCCACCCGCCTCGGTTGCCGCCGTCCCGATCACCCCGTTGCAGCCCCTGACCCGCTACAGCTTCCACTATCCGCACAGCCCGCTGCCGGCCCTGGCCGAGTTGCCGACCACCCGCACCCTGACAAGCGCCCCCAGGGAGCTTTTCAGCCAGGCCAGCCGCCTGCACAATGTGACCCTGCACCCGTACTTTGAAAAAGGGGTCCGGGTCCTTGATCCGGCCCGGCCGGGCATCGTGGAATACGAGTTTGCCTGCGCCGATGCCCAAAAAGCCCCGTCCCTGCTGGCCGGGAGCCTGTCGTATCGCAATGCGGCCGCAGGCGGCCGCCTGACCGCCGCCTGCGCCTTTGACGATGAGCCCCTGACCCCTGTTGTTGTCAGCGCCGGACCGGACGGCTCCACCCGCAAAAGCTTCCTTCTTGTCAGGAAGGCTCCCTACAGCCGGCTGCGGCTTCGCCTGCAACTGGACAATCCCACCCCGCCGGCCGGCATGACCGGCCCCTCGATGGACACGCTGCAATGGACCGGCCTGACCCTGTACGCCAATGACGTCGCCACGGAGCGATTCATTTCGAGCAGCCTGGTCATCGATACAACGCTGGGGGCACTTGAACACGATGGGACGACGGCCTACCGGTGGGCCTCCGGTCCGGCCACCCGCTTTCAGTTTACCCTTTCGGCCCCTGAACCCATCACCATCGAGGCGGCCTGCAACAACCCCATCCCGGGGCAGGGCGTCGCCTATGTCCTAAACGGCGCACCCATAGCCTCCGCCAAGGACCTGCCGGCCCAGCCCTGGCTCGCCGGATTCACGGAACAGACCATAACGGCCCTGGGACAGGCCGGGGAGAATGTGCTGGAACTGCGTTTTGACAAGTGGAATCAACAACCGGACAGCCCGCAGGCGACCTTTGCCCCGAAGGATGGACGCCCCCTGGCTGCGGCCTGCACCGTGCTGCGCATCAACCGGCAACAGCCGCCAGCGCAGACGCCGGACAGCCCCTCGGAGTGACGGCGTCAGAAACGGCCGGAAGACGGGATGAAACAGAGGAAGGCGCAGCCATGGCCGGCGGGGGGGACGCAGCCCGTCGCCCGGGTCTGATTGCCGGGGTCTGGTTGCCCGGGTCCGGCAGGCCGGGTCCGGCAGGCCGGGTCCGGCAGGCCGGGTCCGGCAGGCCGTCCGGTCCGGACAATCTCCCGGACCGGACGGCCGCTTGGCTGTCCCCGCGCGAGGCGCATCGCCGCTTTCGGGGTCCGGCCAATCTCCCGGACCGGGCGGCTGTTTAGGCCCCGAGCGGCTTCAACAATTCGGCCGGCTCCTGACGGTGCAGACGGCGTCGCGCAAGGTTTCGCGGATCATCTCGTCGCTGACGGGCTCCTGGATGACCAGGGACACGGCCTGGGCGTAGCGGGCCGGGAGCTTGTTGAGCGTCAGGGCGTAGATATCCTCGATATCCGTCGACGACGGGCAATAGTGGCGAAACTCGGCCAGCACCTCGGGAATGAGACGGAGAACCCGCTCTTCATTGCGATTGCGGATGGAATGGAAATCGAGCCCCAGTGCGCCAAAGTCCATAGTACCTCCGCAGAGTGCCGCTGTTTGGTACGTTGTTACCCTGGTTTACGCAGATTGCAATGTTTTTTGCCGGGCAGCCCTTGCTCGTGCCAGCGCCAGGCGGTTTCCACGATGGCCTTGAGATCCATGTAGCGAGGATTCCAGCCCAATTCGCGGATAATGGCCCCGGAGTCGGCGTAGAGTCCCGGCGAATCCCCGGCCCGGCGCGGTCCTTCGACCACGGGCACGGCTTTGCCCGACACGGCTTCCACGGCCTTGATGACTTCGCGCACGGAATTACCCGTGCCGGTGCCCAGGTTGTAGGTGGCGCTCGGCGCACCGCCAAGCAGGCGTTTGACGGCCAGGATATGGGCCTCGGCCAGATCGGCCACGTGGATGTAATCGCGCACGGCCGTGCCGTCGGGGGTGGGATAGTCCGTGCCAAAGACCTCAATGTGGGGAATATGGCCCAGGGCAGCGGCGATGACCAGCGGGATGAGATGGGTTTCGGGCTTGTGCTCTTCGCCGATCTGCCCGTCCGGGTCGGCCCCGGCGGCGTTGAAGTAGCGAAGGGCCGTGTAGGTCAGGCCGTAGGCGGCGTCGAAGTCCTTGAGCATCTGCTCGATCATGAGTTTGCTCGTACCGTAGGGGCTCATCGGCCGGGTCGGGTGGTCTTCGGTCAGCGGCACGCGCTCGGGGGCTCCGTAGGTGGCGCAGGTGCTGGAGAAAACGATATGGCGGCAGCCGGCCCGGCGCATGGCGGACAGGAGCGACAGGGAGCCGGCCACGTTGTTGCGGTAGTATTTTTCCGGGTCGGTCACGGATTCGCCGACATAGGCAAAGGCGGCGAAATGCAGGACCGCGACGGGTTTGAACTCGGCAAAGACCTCGTCGAGTTCGCCCCGGTTGAGGATGTCGCCGCGCACCAGCGGTCCCCATTTCACGGCCCAGTCGTGGCCATAGACCATATTGTCGAAGGTGATGGGGGTAAATCCGGCTGCGGCCAGGGCCTTGCAGGTGTGGGAGCCGATGTAGCCAGCGCCGCCGGTAACCAGAATATTCGTTGCCATGGTCCGTTCTTCCTTGGGTTACTTGTCCGCGAGGACCGCTTTGACGGGGCGGTCGATAGCCGATTTGCCAAATCCCCGGGGGGCGGCCCCCAGGCGCATGGTCATTTCCCGATAAAACGTGGTGACGCCGATGTGCATGGTCAGGGGCATGCCGGGGGTCAGCGCGGCAACACCCAGTTCGCTGGCCGGCAGGGTCATTTCCAGGGCAATGTGCGGCAGGGGTTTGTCGAGCACCTGCACCAGTCCCGTTTCGTCGATACGCCTTAAGCTGCCGTCGTCTTCGATGCGAAAGAGCCTGGGCGACAGCTCGAAGCGCCCCGAATACTTGCTGTGGGGGCGCGGCAGCAGGCAGGCGGCGAACCGGCGCACCCCGGCCCCGGCGTCCACGGCAATCTGCAGCTGATAGGTTTCCGATATCGGAAATTCGCCCTCATAAGCCAATAAAAAAAGATCGGCATAGTTCTGGGCCAGATGAAAGAGGTTCAGTCCCTTGGCGTCCCAGCTCATGTGCACGTCGCCAAAGGGCACGTACGGGGCCGGCAGGCGAAACCAGGGCAGGCGCGTGCCGGCCTTGTCCGGCCAGTCGGCCAGCGACCCGTCGGTCAGGGACAGGGGCTGGGCCGCCGGATGGATGGGGACGACCTCGGGCTGGGGCGCGGGCCGGTTGGCGGCACTGGCCGCATGGATGGCCGGGGCCTCGCGGTTGGCCGGGACCATGGCGGCCAGGAGCTTTTCGTAGGGGGCGTTGTGAATATCGACCAGCCCCATGTTGAAGTCTTCGCCGTCGCCGCGACCGCCGTGGGGTTCGTCGTAGTACTGGAACCAGTGGATGCCGGCCACGTTTGGGAATGCCGCGAAGTGGCGCACGGCCGCAGCCGCCCCAACGGCCCGCTCGGCCTGGGTCGCCACGTGCATCAAATGGCCGTTGTTGACGTTGCCCGAGCGGTTTTCATTGGCCGCGAAGAAAAATTCCGAGATGAGCACCGGGGTATTGGTAAGCTTGGCCAGGCCCTCGAAATAATACGGAGCTACCCAGCCGTCGGGCGTGTCCACGTTGTAGTTGGTGGAGAGCACGTCGAGATGGCCCCGGGAGGCCAGGACGGCGTCCTGGTTGTAATACAGCGGCAACCGGTCGCCCATGACCAGACGCGTGGGGTCCACGGCGCGAAGGGCCTTGTAGACCAGTTCGTAGTAGCGCCCGGCACAGGCCGCCGTAACCTTGCTGATCAGCTGGATGCCCTGGCCGCCGGGGCGCAGTTTCAGTTCCGCGCCGCCTTTTTTGAGATCCTCAAACGAGTTGCAGCCGGGCGCGGGCACGAAGTCGGCCAGGAGCCGGTTCCATTTGCCGCCGTAGTGGTCATAAATCATGCGCCAGACATGGCGCTTGGCATAGATGGCCCATTCGTTGCCGAGATACCACTTGAAAAGCGGCGCGTTCCACCAACCCACTTCGTTGTCGGTGAAATAGCCGATGACCGCCGGATTGTCCCGGTAGGGCGCGGTCACGACCCGGGCCGTGGCAATGGTTTTCTCCAGGGCTTCCGGGGCGAAGGGATCGAACCAGTGCAGGCGCGCGTTGCGGCCAAGGTCGATCTCCGGGACGATGGGGAGCGTCATGGCCGTGGTCGGATCGGACCAGCCGCCCCGGGTGTTGAAGCCCCAGGCGTAGAGGCGTTGTTGGGTGTCTGCGGCCCAGGCCGCCTCGGTTGGATAGAAGTTCTCGAAGTAGTAGCCCCGGTCGCGAAGTGTTTTATCGCCGCCGTTGACGGTGTCCGCGCCGATGGAGAAAAAGCGCGGGCCGCCGGGCAGGGTCAGCCACCAGACGCCATTGTCGGACACCGCGCCAAAGGGCGCAGCCGCAACCGGCGCGCCGAGGCCCAGACACACAAGCGTCGCCAGCAGGAATTTGAAAAATATGCGCATGGAGTATGAGCGTGTGGTGGTTGCCGGAGTGGTCCGGGCTAGGCCAGGGCGTCAGCCAGGAGTTTGGTCAGGACCACGTCGGAATCGAAATAGCGCGCGGCAAAGGTCCGGGCAGCGGCGCTGTGGCGGTCCCAGTCGGCCCGCACGGCCTCGATGCCGGCCAGGGCCTCGGCTTCGCTCGTAAAGGCCACGACGCCCTCCCCCACTTCCATGAACCGGGAATAGCCGGTGTCCTGGACCACGGCCGGCCGGCCCGAGGCCAGGTAGCAGGCGGTGCGGCAGGAAAACCAGCCGCTCTGGGTGGCCACATAGGCGTTTTTGGCCGTGGAAAATTCGGCCAGGCTGTCCCAAATATAGTCGCGGTAGACCCAGGGGGTCTGGGACATGGAAAAGCCGTCCCGAAGCCGCCAGCCCTTCTCTTCCAGAAGTTCGCGCGGCGGCTTGCCGCCGCCCAAAGCCAATTCCAGCACGGCCGCCGTTTTTTGGGGCAGATCGAGCATCTTCTCAAATTCCAGGTTCTTGCCGCCGTACTGCACCCCGGCCACCAGCGGCCCCTTCTGGGCCGGCTGCCAGGACAACACAGTGGTAAAGACCTCCCGCGCCGGCTTGGGGGCGGCCCCGGCCCAGCTTTCGAGCACAATGGGCTGGCGGGTGGGAATCCAGTCGATCACCCCCTTGGGAACCGTGCAAAAATCCTGACCCACGTTTTCGCCAAAGGAGAAAAAGACGTCGTGGCGGCGCATGTTCTCGATGTTTCGCACTTCTTCCGCAGAAGCCGTGCCGGCCAGGAAGTCCGGGAAGCTCGACTGGGTGTAGAGCGGGTCGGAATCGATGAGCACCTTGACCGGGATTTTGGCGTAGCTTTCCCGCAACTGGCAGGTGGTCGAGATATTGAAAAACACGTCGGCCCGGGCCACGACTCCGGCCAATTCCTCGGCCGACATGCCCCAGTGCCGTTCATCCGGCCCGATGACGCAGAAGCGTTTTTCCAGGCCCGGACTGAGCCGTTCAAGAAAATCACCGAGATATTTGGTATGGTAGGTCAGGTCATCGACAAAGGTGACGTTGAAAGGGTCATAGGCCCAGCCGCCGGTGTCTTCGAGATAATAGACATCGTGGCCAAGGCGATAAAAGCCATGGAGGTACTGGATATAATCCCAGGCCACGCCGCCAAGCGGATAGGTGGCAGCCAGACCGGAGACGATGATGGTGCGTTTTTTCATGCTCAAATTTGCCTCGGACGACAACCCGCCCGTTTACCTTCACAAGCCGCGCGATCTGACACGGCCCACTCTCTCCCCAATTGCCGTCGGGGAGGTCCGGAGGGCGTCACACCCCCCGGCCGCCGGAGCAACGCTTGTTCCCGTCAAGCTTCCACTGGACCGACGAAATGTCTTTTTCCCGCTTCCGTCCAGGGTCGCGGCAACGCCATCTTCCCTAAAACAGTTGGGGGGTCCGGGGGCCTCAGGCCCCCGGCCGCCGGAGGCATGCTTTCTCTCTCTCACTCCAGCCCGGCCGCCGTAGGCCTCTTCACTCTTTTGCCTTTTTCTCATCTGACGTCGGGGCCGGGAAAAATTGCTTTTCCCGCTCCCGGATATCGGCTGCGCCAATAAAACGGAAATATTCCTCGAAATCGATCATGGTGTCCGGGCCGGCCAGACCGGCGCTCGTGCCCTTGGCTTTAAGGTGTCCGGCCCAGGCCCGCAAGGCTTTGACCACGGTAAAAACCGACGCACAGGGATAGGCCACGGCGGCATAGCCCAGTTCCTGGAGTTCGGGGGCCGAAAGAAAGGGCGTGCGCCCGCCCTCGATCATGTTGGCCATGCTCGGGACCGGCACGGCGGCATTGACCCGGCGCATGTCCGCAACCGAGGTCACGGCCTCGACAAAAACCATGTCCGCCCCGGCGGCGGCATAGAGACAGGCCCGGCGGATGGCCTCGTCAAGGCCGTACACGGCAGCGGCGTCGGTGCGGGCCATGATGACGAAGTCGGGGTCCTGCCTGGCCCACAAGGCGGCCTTGAGCTTGGGCAGATAGTCCTCCACCGCCACCACGGACTTGCCGGCCATGTGGCCGCAGCGTTTGGGAAAGGTCTGGTCTTCGAGAAAAAGCGCGGCCGCGCCCAGGCGTTCGACCTGCCGGACGGTGCGGATCACGTTGTTGACGTCGCCAAAGCCGGTGTCGATGTCGACCATGACCGGCACATCCACCCGCTCGATGATACGGCTGTAATGGGTGAGCATCTCCGTGGCGGTCATAAGCCCGATGTCCGGCAGGCCAAGGGCGCTCCCCGAGGAACCGTAGCCGGCCACGCACAAGGCGGAGAAGCCGGCCTCGGCAATGGCCAGGGCGGAAAGGGCGTCATGGGCCACGGGCAGCATGAGGATCTCGGGAGAAGCAACCAGTTCACGAAAGCGCGTGGTCTTTTTCATGGAGCCTCCAGGCAGCCGGTTGTGGGAAGCGCCCTTTTGCCGCAGGGGCAAAAGGGCGCGACAATGGCCATGGGCAGACGTGGTCCGCAAAGCGTCCGGGGATCAGGCCAAAACCGGCGCAGGCGTGGGCCTCTCCGGCCGGCCCGTGCCCATCTGGATGGCATGGAGCCGGGCGAATTCGCCGTTTCGGGCCATCAGGTCGTCAAAGGCCCCCATCTCATGGATACGCTGGTTTTTGATGACCAGAATCATGTCGGCCCGGCGCATCATGGACAGGCGGTGGGCAATGACAAAGGTGGTGCGGTTTTGCATGAGCCGATCCAGGCCTTCCATGATCAGCGCCTCGGTCTCGGCATCCAGGGCCGAGGTCGGCTCGTCGAGAATCAACAGCGGCGCATCTTTTAAAAGCGCCCGGGCAATGGACAGCCGCTGGCGCTGGCCGCCGGACAGGTTGGCCCCTTTTTCGCCCAGGATGGTGTCGTAGCCGTCGGGCAAGGCGGCAATGAAGTCGTGGGCATTGGCCAGGGTGGCCGCCTGGATGACTTCCTCGCGGCTGGCCTGACGTTTGCCGTAGGCGATGTTGTCGTGGACGCTCATGGGAAAAAGCTGGGTATCCTGGAGGACAATGGCGATGTTGTCGCGCAGGCTGCGCAGGGTCACGTCGCGCAGATCCTGGCCGTCGATGCTGATGGTCCCTTTCTGGGGGTCGTAAAAGCGCAGCAGCAGGCTGACCAGCGAGGTCTTGCCGGCCCCGGTCTGGCCGACGATGGCCACGGTGGAACCGCCGGGACAGGTGAAGTCCACGTCGTATAAGACCATTTTCTCCGGCGTGTAGCCGAAGCTGACGTCGGTGAAGCGCACTTCGCCCTTGGCCACGGCCAGTTTGGGCGCATCAGGCTTTTCCGGCACGGCCTCGTTGACGGCCAGCACGTCCATGACCCGGCGCGCCCGGGCCAGGGAGGCGCGGATGCCGGCCACGGTGTCGCTTAAGCTATTGAGCGGCGTATAAAGCGAGGCCAGGTAGGCAATAAACACCAGCAGCTCACCCGTGGTCAGCGCGCCGTCCAGCACGTGGCGCACGCCGATATAGAGGACCAGGGCCGTGCCGGTGGCGGTTATGCCCGACACCAGCCAGCCGTAGACGGTCTGCAGGGCATAAAGGGAAAGTTTGCGGTCAAAGGAGTGCTGGGATTCGGTCACGAATTTCAGACGCTCTTCGTCTTCGCGGCCAAAAGCCTGGACCAGGGTGATGGAGGAAAAAATGCGTTCCACCGTGGTGTAGACCTGCGACTCCTGCATGTGGGTCTCGGTGGTCATGTCGCCGATTTTGCGCGACACCCGGGAGATGGCCAGAAACAGAAACGGGATGACGCACAGTGAATAGAGGGTCAACTCCGTATCCATGCGCAGACACACCACCAGCATGCCAATCAGGAGGGCGGAGCTGGTCAGCGTCGTAAAGACGCCGTTCATGAGCAGGGTCTGCACGGCGTAGGTGTCGCCCATGATGCGGTAGATGAGATCGCCCGTGGGCCATTTCTGGTGAAAGAGCAGGGATTGGCGCTGCAGGTGGTCAAACAGGTCGCAGCGCAGGTCCTGGACCATGTCCTGGCCCATGCGGATGGTCAGGTAGTTGTTGCACAGCTGGACGAAGCCGACCAGAAAATGCACCCCGACCAGCAGGCCGACCACGCAGGCCAGCTGGACGCCCACGGAGATGGCGGCCAGATTCGGGGTCCAGCCGAAAACGTCCAGGGGCTGGTGGCCGATGATCTGGTCAACGGCCAGTTTGAGCGGCCAGGGCTTGAGGAGTTCCATGGTGCTGGCCAGTCCGACCAGCCCCAGGCCCAGAAAAAACAGATGCCGGTAGGGACGCAGATATTTAAGCAGGGTCCGAAACATGCTCATGGGATCAATCCTTGGCAGACAGGCTGCCCCGGCGGCCGGGGGGACGACGCGGGCTTCGCGGCCGCCCGCCGGACGGCGTTGGTCCTGTCCACTCCCCCGGGCAGCCGGGAGGCGTCAGAGAAGTCCCGACGGTTGGCCGGCAGCCGGCGCAGCCGGGCGGCATCACGCAATCCGCCCCCGGCCGCCTGGCCTGGAAGGCCAGACAGGAACCGGGGGCGGCGCTTGGTCAGTTGCTTAGGCGGCAGCGGTCTCGGCCTCGGACGCGGCCACCACCGGCTCGGCCGGAAGGGCGTCGTCTTCGCCGGCAACCACGGCCGTCTGGGGACGCACCACCTTGACCACGCGCTCGTCCTTGGGTTCGCCGGCCGAGCAGCCCGGACGGGTGACCATGACGTACTGGGTGATGGTGGCGATCAGGGCGGCGGCGCGGTAGAGGCCAAGGCTCATCCAACCGGCGACGCCAAGGGCCGCAGCGCCGGCCGCAAGGGCGGCGACGGGCTTGACCAGGGCCAGGGCCGCGCCGGCGGCGATCAAGGCAACAAGCACCGTGCCGGCCAGACCGGAGGGCAGCACCGAACCGGCCATGCGCACGAACCGCTTCTCACCGCCGTGGTTCTCGACCGTCACCCGCAGCCAGGCCGTGGTCAGGCGCGAGGTGCGCACGGACAGGTCCCAGGGCGGGGTGTTGGAGGAGGCGGAGAAGCCGGAATCCATGGCGTAGGAGACGCCGAGCGTGCGCAAGAGGCCGATGATGGAGCCCAGCAGCTCATCGCGCTCCAGGCCCTTGTTGTTCCAGAAGAAGCGATGGAAGGCCAGACGGTGGGCCAGGATGCCGGCCGTGCCGGTCAGGCGGCGGAAGATGCCGATGCGCGGCAGGCTGGACTCATCGCAGCCGGCGGTATCGGCCAGGGGCAGCGGGCAGGCGTTGACGCCGGCGCTGCGCTTGAGGGTCATGAGCGTGGCGTAGCGGGTCCAGCCGCGAAGGACGGGCTGGGCCAGGGTCAGGGCGGCGATGGTCAGGCGCGAGGCCAGGTTGTCGTGGCGCTTGGGCAGGCGGGCCTTGCTCACCCGGTAGCCGACAAAGGCCAGGGTGGCGGCGACCATGGACAGCCCGACGGCTCCGGCCACGAAGGAGAACGGCGTGGCCAGCAGCAGGCCAACCGCCAGCGCCATCCATTCCATGGACAGGGGCAGATAGGCGGCCAGGCTGCCCTTGGGTTCGTACAGGGTCTGGAACAGGCCCATGCCGAAGGCCCCGTGGTAGACGATGGGACGGGCAGCCAACAGCGCACCCGAGATGTCGCCGTAGATGCGGCCGGCCCAGCGGGAGTTGCCGAGCATATTGAAGCGGAACTTGTGCTTGGGAATAAGGAGCGCCTCGGCCCGGCCGTAGCCCTTCTGCTGCTTCAGGTAGGCCGAGATGGTGCAGCGGCGGTGATGCCACACGAACATGGCGGCGGAAAAGCCGATCACATGGCCCTGGTCCTGGAGCCGCCAGCACACGTCCACGTCGTCGCCGGCCGCCCGGTAGGTGGCGTCAAAGCCGCCGATGCCGGCCAGATATTCCTTGCGATAGGCCATGTTGCAGCCCGGGATGTGCTCGGCGATCTCGTCGGTCAGAAGGACGTGGGTCGGCGCGCCAGGGGAGACGGCCACGCAGGCGGCCGTGCGGTTGTCGTCGGGCGGGGGCAGGTTGGGGCCGCCAACAGCCACGAAGCGCGGGTCTTCAAAGGCCCAGGCCATGTAGTGGAGCCAGTGCGGGTCCACGTAGCAGTCGGAGTCGGTGTAGGCCACAATGGGGCCGCGAGCCGCGTTCATGCCGACGTTGCGGGCGGCGGACAGGCCCAGGTTCGGCTGGTGGATCACGTGGATATAGGGCGCGGCTGCGGCGTGGCGGTCGGCGATTTCGCCGGTGGCGTCGGTGGAGCCGTCGTCGACCACGATCACTTCGAAGTTGGGGTAGTCCACCTTGGCAAAAGAGGCCAGACAGCCGTCCATGGTGGAATCGGCGTTGTAGGCGCAAACGACCACCGAGATAAACGGCGCGTCGGCGGGCAGATGCGGCAGTTTCTGGCGGTAGACGTCGGCCACGGCCTTGTAGGCCGGCTTTGGCTTGCGCACTTCCGACACGATGCCGAACTTCCAGTCCTCGACCAGATGGCCGCCGGTGAACCATTCGTCGGTCCAAGCAAAGACCATGGTGCCGGACACGCCGAGTTCAAAGGAGGCGCGCAGCTGCCAGGCCAGCGTCTCGGCCACGTGCTCCTCGTCGTTGCGGATGGAGTCCATGCCGAATTCGGACAGGACCAGGGGCAGTTCGCCGGCCACGTTTTGCAGGCGCTTGACGTAGGAGCGAAAGGCCTTTTCGTCGTGGAGGTAGACGTTAAAGGACAGGAAGTCCAAAAACGGCAGGCGCAGGTATTCGGTGGAGGGGTAATTGGCGTAGGTCACCAGTCCCTCGGGGTCTTCCTCGCGCACGATGGTGGCGAGCTTTTCGAGAAAGGTCTCGATCTTGCCCGCGCCGTGCCAGCGCACGATGTGGCTGGGGATCTCGTTGCCGATCAGCCAGGCCAGGATGGCCGGATGGCCGGCCAGCGAGGCAACCGACTCGCGGATGGTCTTCTTGATGTCTTCTTTGACTTCCCACTGGTCGAGGAAGCACAGGTGCTGCGGCCAGGGCACGCCGATCATGACCCGGATGCCGAACCGGGCGGCGATGTCCAGGAAGTGGCGCGGCGGCACGTAATAGACACGAATGGAATTGATGCCGGCGCGGCGCATGAGTTCAAAGTCATGGGCCACGGTTTCGTCTTCGGGCAGGGGTTCGCCCCGGGAGTTTTCCGGGAACGGACCATAGGTGACGCCCTTGATGAAGAATTTGTCCTCACCGGCAAACAGGTAGCGTCCCCTGGCGCGGATGCGCGGGAAGGTGGTGACGCCGGCAAGCCCTTCTTCGATCTGGAACATAGCTCCCCTTCTCCTTGGGTTGGGCGAATCTTCGCCCGATTGTGCTGTCTGCCGTTCCGGTAACCGGATGGGGCGACGTACTTTTCAAAGCCTGTGCAGCAGCCTTTTCAACCACCCGGGATATAATGATATTTCCAGGATTTTTCGGCCGGGTGGCCGTCTGCTCGCGGGCCTCTTATAGCAGGTATCGTGCCACAATCGGAGAAGCAGGCTCCGGGCGGGCTGGCGGGTTTGACCGACCCCGGAAGAGGCGGCTGGTTACGAAAATTGCGCGTTCGATTACGAAAGCGTAATCGACCTCAAGAAAACAACCCTAACATCCTTGAATAATTGAAAGCCCGTCTCAGACAGAGCCGAGGCGGGCTTGGAGAGGATGGCGGACAATCGCAGAGCTACTGGCTGGCGCCAACCGCCGCCCCATAGTTGGCCTGGATCTCTTTGAGCAGCGTACCGGCGTTGAACGTGTCCAACGCAACTGTGGAAGTCGAACACTTCAAGGCATTGGTCTTGGTGATGATCGCTTCCAATTCGGCCTTTTTCAGGGTGTCTGAGGCGGTGGTCGTCTGGCTGGATTCCGCTCTGGCGGTGGCAGTGATCTCCTTGTCCAGCCGATTCACAAGCTTCCAACAGGCCTGGGCGAAACCAAGCCGATTGGTTGCGCTGTCAAGGGAGCCGATGAGCCGGAGCTGGGCGTTGAGATCGTCGAGGCGCGCCTGGTGCCCGCTTGCAATTTGCAAATTTTTCAGGCCGTCCAGGGCCTCCTTCACGCCTTTGAGTCCCTGGGACTCGGCATACTCTGCCGTGATGAACTCAGAGAGCGTCTTGGCCGCTTCTGTGATGTTCGTGTCCTTGGCCACGTTTTTGAGAATGGTCAGAGTCAGATACGTGTCGTCGCAGTTTTGCGGGCTGACGCAGCCGGCGTCGGCCGGAAGGGCCTGCGCACCCAGGCAATGGACCAATCCGCTGCCCTGGTCATAGCGCATTGCGTCCCAGTTCGGCGCAGTCTGGCGATTTTCCTTGCGGATCAGGACGTAGTTTCCAGCCTCCAACACAGGGTAGGCAACACGTTGGGAGTTCCCTTCCGGGAGCAAAATAAAGTGATAACGGAAGATAATATCGTTGCGGTTGCCTTGCAAAAAGGCGGTGCCGAGTTTCTCCAGAACACCCAGAATCGGGGCCGCCGCCGGATTGATCGTGGAGCCAAGGCCGGCCAGGGTGCCGAGCAGCCCGGCATACTGTTCCTTGTTTCCTTCATCGAGTTCAAGGATGTAGAGTTGAATGGCCAGCGGATGGCCATTGTATTTCTGTGGTCCGTAGATGGGCAGGAAGGAGAGATTCAGCGGCTGATGCCGCCGCACGTCGTCATTGTAGTAGACCAGCCGTCCCGCATCGGAAGCTTTGCTGGTAAAATCCATGGATGTGCTGGTCGCCATCTCCGTGACTTTGGCCACGATAGCGATTTCCCCCCGCGTCGTCTTAGACGTTTCGAGTTGCCCCACATTGGGGAGCTCGGCAAAGGAGGCAATGCAGGCATGGTTCAAAAAAATTGAGATCGTATCATCCTTGCTCAAGGTGTCGTTGCCAATTCCGGAAAGCGCATACTTTTTGGCAAACACCAGCTCATCGGAACCGCCTGCTTTGCTTGTCTGGCCCACCGGTTGCGACACGGTCTTGCGGTAATAGATTGCCCCCTCGTTTTTAATGGCACATCCAAAGCAACCCAACACGACCACCGTTGCCAGTGCGACAAAACGCAGTATCTCCATACCCCCTCCGTTGTGTGCCCAACCGGCTTGGCCAAAGCCCGGTTTCTCCTGCCCCATGCAGACACCGCCACAACATTCCGGAATAACGCGTTCGCCTTGCTGCCGACATCCGCCCGAAGACAAAGAACATGAGCAACCGGCACAACGCCCCGGGCCAGAAAGAGCGATGGACTGCCCCTGCCGCACCGCGTGCCGTTCTCTTGCAGGCACTGTGGAGCAGGCCGACGACAACGATCAACTCATTCGCCGGTATCGCAAATCGCATCACGCTACAACAGTTAAATGTTTCGCTTCATAAAATGATTCACTTACACGTATTCAGAGACACAACCCAGAGGGAAAACAGAAAAAAGCCCCGTACCGGACCGGTACGGGGCGTATGCCTCTGACCAAGAAACCCAGAACGCAACGTCAGGGCAGGCAGGCCATGGTGCGCTCAAGCAGATCAAGGACAGGACCGACGGCGGCCCGGACAGCCGGTTCGTCGCCGGCCCGGGCGGCCTTTTCCAGGGTTTGGGCGGCCTGGCGCAAAGGCTCGGCCAAAAGCGTGGCCGCCACACCCTTGAGGGAATGGGCCAGGCCGGTCAGCCTCTCAAGATCGCCGTCAGCCAGGGCGGCTTCGATGCTGGCCCGGCGAATCGGGGTCTCCTTGGTAAAGACTTCAAAAATCTCGGCCAACAGCGCTTCATCATCATCGAAGCGCTGCCGCAGACGGGGGATATCTATACAATCCGGGCTGTGCTCACTCATTGTGGGCCTCCTGACGGGGCGGGGGCAGGAAACACGGTTTCGCCGGGGACCGGCGAGCCGGCCAGGGCCGGCGGCAGGTGCAAGGTGATGGCGCAACTGCCGCCGGGCTGGCCCACGGCTTCCACGGCCCCGCCGAAATCATCCACGACTTTTTTGACCATGGCCAGCCCCAGGCCGTATTCGCAATGTTCGGCCTTGTAAAAAGGGCTGAACATGTTTTCGAGGTTCTCGCTCGTGATGCCGCGTCCGCTGTCGGCCACCCGCACCCGGACCCGGTCGGCGTCGCGGCCGCTGGTGACGGTGACCAGCCCGCCGCCCGGCATGGCGTCCACGGCGTTTCGCAGCAAATTGACCAGACATTGCTTTAAAAGCGCCGGGTCGAAGCCCACGGCGGCCACGCCCGGGACCAGGGCCACGGCGATGCCCACGCCCCGGCTCTCGGCCTCGGGCCGCACCGCCTCCACCGCCGACACAACGGCCCGGTTGGCATCGGCCTCGCCCGTGACCTGCCCCACCGGCCGGGCAAATTCCAGGAACTGCTTGAGCATGGCCTCCATGCGGGTCAGTTCCTCCACCACGATGCCGGCCCGCTCCCGGGCCGCCTCGGGCAATGCCTCCATGCCGGCCAGACGCCGGGCAAAGCCGGCGGCGGCAAACATGGGATTGCGCAGTTCATGGGCCAGATAGGACGACAACCGGCCCATGGTCTCGATGCGTTCGGCTTGGCGGGCGCTTATTTCACCCACCGTGCGGTCGGTGATGTCGCGGCGAAAAACCACCACGTGGCCGATGCGGCCGGTCGGGTCGGCAATGGGATAGGTGTAGGTGCGGTAGTAGCGCAGCCGGCCGTCGGCCGAAACGGCAGTATGCAGGCGCTCGGCCTTTTTGCCCGTGGCCAGGGCTATCCGGAAGGGGCAGGCCACATCGTCGGGATCGCACAGCGGCGGATCATCCGGACCGGCTTGCAGGACCCGGCAGGGCTGCCCCACCAGTTCGTCCTTGGCCTTGCCCAGGCGGCGCAGGATATTGCGGTTGAGATCGACCACCGTTCCGGCAGCGGACAGCAGGGCGATGTCCTCCTGGACCTCGTCCACAATGGCTTCGAGCAACACTTTTTGATGGTCCAGACGCATCCGGCAATGGGCCCCGACCGACACGGCATTGCTCAGGGCGCACAGGAACAGCGAACCCGTGCGGTCCAGGAGCGAAGCCCCCGGGGGCATGGCGGCGGCCAGCTCCCGGGGGGGGAACCCGCTGCCCAGCTCCACGACCAGATTGATGTCCGGGAAAGCGGCAAAAAGTTCGGCATACCCGGCATAGACCGGCACGCCGGCCAAAAGCGCCCCACTGCGCCGGGGATCGTCCGGGGCCAGGCCCACCACGCCGGCCAGATGCATGGGCGGCAGAAATTCATGAAACTCCTCGCCGGCCACGATCTCCAGGATGGTGTCGAACCCCGGGCCGGTTCCCACCACGCCGACCAGATACTCCCGGTCGTCTGCGTCGATCACGCAGTACGATTCCGGAAAATCCCCCCTGTGCTGCGCCATGCGGCCGCGTCCTCCCGGTTTACCCGTTTTCCTGGTCCATCAAAATGGCATAAACCTCTTTCAGGGTCCATCCCGAAAGCCGCGCCGCCGCCCGTCTGGCCGTTTCTTTGGGTCGAAGCCCGGCTGCCGCCTCCTCGGCGGCAACGGCCCGGGCCTCGTCTTCGCTCGACCTGCCCGCTTTGCCCGGCCCGATGACCACCGTCACCTCGCCCAAGAGCTCAAGATCGCGCCCGGCAAAATCAGCCAGCCGACCCGGCAGGAACTCCTCAAAGGTCTTGGTCAGTTCGCGGCAGATGACGCACTCCCGGTCGCCAAGGGCCTCCAGGGCGGCGGCCAGGGTCACGCCGAGCCGGTTTTTGCGCTCGAAAAAGACCAGACTGGCCCCGGTGGCCCCAAACCGGGCAAAGGTGGCCCGGGCCTCGGAGGCCGAACGCGGCACAAAGCCCAGAAAGGAAAACGGATAGGGGGCGATGCCGGCTGCCGACAGGGCCGCCAGCACGGCCGAGGGTCCGGGCACCGGGGAGACGCCGTAGCCGGCCTCCCGGGCGGCCCGCACCAATCGGTAGCCGGGGTCGGCCAAAAGCGGCGTGCCGGCGTCGGAGACCAGGGCCACCGTCGCCCCTTCGGCCAGGATGGCCAGGACCTGGGGCAGTCGGGCCTCCTCGTTGTGCTCGTGAAAACTGATCAGCCGTTTGGCCGAAATGCCGAGGGTTTTGAGCAGTTGTCCGGTGCGCCGGGTGTCCTCGGCCAGCACCACGTCGGCCCCGGCCACCACGGCCGCGGCCCGGGGCGAAAAATCCCCGGCGTTGCCAAGCGGCGTCGCCACGATGAAAAGCGTTGCGTCCAGGGCTTGCTCCACGAAAAAACCCCTCCTTTTCCCTCCCCATGGGTACAGTCCCCAGCCGCTCCCGGCAAGGCCCGACCATTGACATGGCCGTACTTTGGCCTAATTTATTCCTGTTTCGCCCACGACGCCGCCCTCTGGTACGCACCTGCAACAACAGTGTTTCAGAGCAGGCGCGTATGTTTTTTTCCGACTCCGGCCCCGCAGCGGGCCGTACGCCTGATTGGACCACAACACGAAACACAAGGACACATCATGCCGCAGCAAGTCGTCATCATCGGAGGCGTGGCTCTTGGCCCCAAGGCCGCCTGTCGGTTCAAGCGCCTTGAGCCGGAAAGCAACGTCATCATGCTCGACCGCAGTCCGCGCATCTCCTACGGCGGCTGCGGCATTCCCTATTACGTCTCCGGCGAAGTCAGCGACATCACCGGCCTGCAATCGACCGCCTTCCATATGGTGCGCAATCCGGAATTCTTCCACGACGTCAAGGATGTTGACGCCCGCAACGAGACCGAGGTGACGGCCATCGACCGCGCGGCCAAGACCGTGACGGCCAAACATCTGCCGACCGGCCGCGAAGAGACCATCCCCTACGACAAGCTGGTTCTGGCCATGGGCAGCCGGCCGCGAAAGCTCCCCATCGCTGGGCTTGATCTGGCCGGCGTGCATACCGTGGACAGCCTGGAAGCCGCTGAATCCATCAAGGCGGCGGTGGCGGCCGGGGGCGTTGGCTCGGTGGCCATCATCGGTTCGGGATTCATTGGCCTGGAAATGGCGGTGGCCTTTGCCGACATGTGGGGCCTGGACGTCACGGTCATCGAACTGTTCGACCAGATCCTGCCCGGGGTCACCGGCCCGGCGCTGTCCACCATGGCCCGCAAGCACATGGAGGAAAAGGGCGTGGTCTTTCACCTGTCCGAGCAGGTGGCCCGCCTTGAGGGCGACGGCAAGGTCGAGCGGGTGGTGACGGACAAGGGCGTCATCGAAGCCGACATGGTCATTGTGTCCGTCGGCGTCGTGCCCAACTCCGAGCTGGCCAAGGCGGCCGGAATTGCCGTATCCGAGCGCGGCGGCGTGCTGGTGGACGAATTCATGCGCACCTCCGACCCGGACATCTACGCCGGCGGCGACTGCATCGAGGTCAAAAATCTGGTCACCGGCCAGCCCATGTACCTGCCGCTCGGGTCCATGGCCAACCGGCAAGGCCGCATCATCGGCGACAATCTGGCCGGCGCCTCCTCGCGCTTTGCCGGCGTGGTCGGCTCGTGGTGCGTCAAACTCTTCGATCTGGGCGTGGCCGGCACCGGACTGACCCTGGCCGGGGCAACGCGGGCCGGCTACGACGCCGTGGCCACCCACATAACGGCCGTGGACCGGGCGCATTTCTACCCCGAGCACGGCCTCATGTCCCTTGAGCTGGTGGCCGAGCGCGGCACCCGGCGGGTCCTTGGCCTGCAAGGCGTCAGCGTCATGGGCGATGCGCTGATCGGCAAGATCAACACCGTGGCCGCCATGCTGCCCTATGCCCCGACCGTGTCGGACATCTCCAACGTGGAAGTGGCCTACTCGCCGCCCTTTGCCGCAGCCATGGACATCTTAAATACCGTGGGCAACGCCGCGGACAACATTCTGACCGGCCAGAACAAGGGCATCTCGGTGACGGAATTCGCCCAGCTCTGGGATGACGCCGCAAGCGGCATCCACGTCATCGACTGCCGGGAAAACACCCAGGGCGGTCCGCTGGAAGACAAGCATCCCGGCCGCTGGCACAACATTCCCCAAGGCCAGTTGCGCCAGCGCCTGGCCGAAGTGCCCAAGGACCAGCCGGTTGTGCTCATGTGCAACACCGGGGCGCGCTCCTACGAGGCGCTGGTCATCCTGACCGACGCCGGATTCCATCAGGTGGTCAGCGTCGAGGGCGGCATGGCTGCGGTCAAGGCCGCCGGCGTGGACGTCTAGCCTCCACGCCTGCCATTGTCCTGTTCCAGGGACCGGCTGCCTGGCTGGTCCCTGTTTTTTTGCCGCTGGCCCTCCCCTGGCCCGGCCGATCGTCTTCGTCGCCGCTTCCCCGACCCCGCCACAGGACGGCCCCGACGCCGCCCGCGGCCCAGGCCTGCTCCGCTCCGGGAAAAGAGCCCTTTACGAAGCAGCGTTTCTCTATTAGGAAATTTTTCCCAAGCGAGGCTGGACTCTGGAATAGTTGCAGTATTTACGATAACCGCAGCAACATCTCCTTCCTGCCGCCGCCGGCGTCCGCTCTCCGGACACACCAGTCGTTCACCATCCGGTGACTTTGCCGGAAGTCTGTGCGTCGGCATGGTGTAGACGGCAAAGAAACATCGCCGCGTATCGCAAGACGCGCTTCCCTTCGATGTTTGAGCGCCGCCCCAGTGTTTGTGCTTCGGGACTCGCCCAAGATTCGCCGCGATTGCAGCTGCCGCGCCTGCCCAAAGAGACCGCCCGCCGTCTTCGCCAGACAGCCCGCCGTCTCTCGGGTCCGGTCCTTGCGGCCGGCCCGCGGCAAAAGTGATCCGGCAATCGGGCCGGCTCCCGCAGCAAGTCCCTGTGTTTTGTCACTTTGCAACGAGAGGAAGGAGCCATGAGACGTTTGTCCCTGCTGATCCTGGCGGTTGCCCTGCTGGCGGTTTCCGCCGGCGTCGCCAAGGCCGCGACCGAAGTGAAAATGACCGGTGATTCGCGCGTCTACGGCGTCTTTTTTACCGGCCACAACTTCACCGGCTGGAACGACCCGAGCTGGACGTCCAACACCCCGACCTGGAACAAGGCTGGAACCAAGACCGAAGACACCTTCGAGATCTGGGAACGCATCCGGGTGCGCACGGACTTTATCGCCAACGAAAACCTTCGCTTCCGTCTGGCCACCAAGGTGGACAACACCTGGGGCAACGGCACCTACACCGCCGCCAACCCCGAAGTGGCCATCCAGGTCTACCAGGCCTTCCTCCAGTTCAATATTCCCGAGACCAAGGTCGAGGTTTCGGCCGGCCTGCAGCCCATCGCCCTGCCCCAGAGCAAACTGTTTAACGACAGCATTGTCTTCACCGACTGGGCCGCCGGACTGGTCGTCAACAGCAACCTCATCCCCGACACCTTAAACGTCCAGGCCGGCTTCGCCCGTCTCATCGACAGCAACCGGACCTACGACCCCACCACCACCCAGGTCGCCGACGAACTGGATATGTATTTCCTGGCCCTGCCCATCACCGTCACGGGCCTCAAGGCCACGCCGTGGGCGGCCGCCATCGTGGCCGGCAGAGACGCCAACTACTTTACGACCTTTGCCTCCTCCTTCGGCGAAGCCACCGACGCCGAGGATCTGCTCTCGGCCGGAAGCCTGATCGCCCCGACCAAGTGGAAGAACAGCCAGAACCCCTATCTCTGGGCCGGCTCCGCCCTGGAAATCACGGCCCTTGACCCGATCAAGTTCTACGGCGACGTGATCTACGGCCAGGGCGCCATGGACGATCGCAGCAAGAGCAAGCGGCACGGCTGGTTTGTTGACTTCGGCGCGGAATACACCGGCTGGGACGTGCTGACCCCCCAGATCTACGGCTGGTGGTCCACCGGCGAAGACGGCTCCACCCGCAACGGTTCCGAACGCATGCCCCACTCCCGGCCCAACTGGGGTCCGGGCGGCTCGTTCCTGTTTGACGACAGCCAGGTGTTTGCCCGCAACTCCAACATGGGCATCGACCCGGTCGGGGCCATGGGCGTTGGCGCGGCCCTGGTCAACATGACCTTCATCCAGAAGCTCGAACACCGCCTGGGCTTCACCTACCTGCACGGCAACAACTCGCCCCGGGCCATCCGCGACTTAAACGCCGCCCTGGGTTCCAACCCGTACTTCCAGATGGGCCGCGACCTGACCTGGAACGAGCATGTCCTTGGGGCCAACTTCGACACCAAGTACGCCATCTACGAAAACCTCGACGCCCGGGTCGAAACCGGCTGGGCCCACGGCAACTTCCAGAAAAGCGTCTGGGGCAGCCGTCTGGTCAACAAGGCCGAGGGCAGCGACACCTGGAAGGTGTCCTTCGGCCTGACCTACCGCTTCTAGGCCCGACGCACCGCTTCGCGCCAACGACAACGGGCCGGTTCCTTCGGGAGCCGGCCCGTTGCGTTGCGCCAGACGTCCTCACGGCCAAGTCTGTCTGAAATTTCATGGGCCTTTTCTGCCGCTTCGGTTGCTTCCCGCCGCGCCAGTGACTAGAGGGATACGGTCCGCCCGGCGCGCCCGTCACGCCCGTCGCTGCGACGTTGGTCGCAGGCCCGCCCCCTTGCCGGGGCAGCCCCGGCCCTGACCTCACCCCCAAACAGGAGCGTCCCCATGCCCGCATCCAGGCGGCAGTTTGTTTCCGACCTCTGGGCTTTGACCAAGCCTTACTGGAAAAGCGAAGAGCGCGTGAAATCCGGCCTGCTCCTTGCCGTCATCATCGGCATGAGCCTTGGCATCGTCTATCTCAACGTGCTTTTCAACGAATGGAACAACCTCTTTTACAACTCCCTCCAGGACAAAAACGTCGACGCATTCTTCCGGCTCCTCGGCCGCTTTACCATCCTGGCCGTCCTGTTCATCATCGTCGCCGTCTACCAGATCTATCTGCGCCAGATGCTGCAAATCCGCTGGCGGCGCTGGCTCACCGACCGCTACGCCAAGACCTGGCTGGCCGACCACAACTACTACCGGCTGCGCTTTGAAACAAACGGCACGGACAACCCGGACCAGCGCATCAGCGAAGACATCGGCGGCTTTGTCGAACAAACCCTGGCCCTGACGCTTGGGCTGCTCGAATCCGTGGTCAGTCTGGCCTCGTTTTCCGTCATCCTCTGGGGCCTGTCCGGCGACATCCACATCTTGGACATCCAGATTCCCGGCTCCATGCTCTGGGCCGCCGTGCTCTACGCCGGCTTCGGGTCGTTTTTCACCCACCTGATCGGCCGCCCGCTTATTCGCCTCAACTTCCTGCAGCAGCGCTACGAGGCCGATTTCCGTTACCAGCTCGTGCGCGTGCGGGAAAACGCCGAACCCATAGCCCTCTATGGCGGCGAGGCCCAGGAAGCCCGGGGACTGGGAGACCGGTTCACCCACGTCGTGTCCAACTGGTGGGCGATCATGATCCAGCAAAAGCGGCTCACCTGGTTCTCCGCCGGCTATTCCCAGGCAGCAGTCATCTTCCCCTTCCTGGTGGCCGCGCCGCGCTATTTCTCCGGGGCCATCCAACTCGGCGGGCTGATGCAGACCGCCTCGGCCTTCGGCCATGTGCAAAATTCCCTGTCCTGGTTCATCGACGCCTACACCCGGCTGGCCCAGTGGCGCGCCACGGTCGATCGTCTGACCGGCTTTGCCGCCGCCCTGGCCGACCTCGAAGCCAGGAAAAACGAAGGGTTTTCCCGTCACGACGTCCCGGCCGGAGCCGGCCTCTCCCTGACGGACGCCAGCTTGACCCTGCCGGACGGGCGCACGCTTCTGGCCGACGCCGCCCTGACCGTGGCCCCGGGCGAACGGGTCATGGTAGCCGGCCCGGCCGGCTGCGGCAAATCCACGCTTTTCAGGGCCATGGGCGGGTTGTGGCCCTTTGCCGCCGGAACCCTGGCCATGCCGGCAGCCCAGCGCACGCTCTTTCTGCCCCAGCGGCCCTATCTGCCCATTGCCTCCCTGGCTGCGGCCGTGGCCTACCCCGACGCCCCGGAAACCTATGGCAACGAACGCATCGCCCAGGCGCTCACCGATTGCGGTCTGCCCCACCTGACCACCTTGCTTGACGAACAGCGGCACTGGACCCAGGAACTCTCGGCCGGCGAACAGCAACGTCTGGCCTTTGCCCGGGCCATCCTGCTGGCCCCGGACTGGCTCTTTTGCGACGAGGCCACCTCGGCCCTGGACGAGGCCTCGCAGATGGAGCTCTACGCCCTGCTGACCGCCCGGCTGCCCAAGGCCTCCATCGTCAGCATCGCCCACCGCCCGTCCCTGGCCGTTTTCCACCACCGCATCGTGCGCTTTGTGCCGGCGGCCGGAAACCTGAGCGCCGACAACCCGGACGCCGGGTTCCGGCTTGAGGCCGCCCCTATGCCCGCATGAACGCCCTGCACAACCTCGACCTCTTTGCCCAGGCTACGCTCTCCATCGTCTTAGAGGCCATCCCCTTCCTGCTGCTGGGGTCGGTGGCCTCGGGACTGGTGGAAGCCTTTGTTCAAAAGGACCGCCTGGAGCGCCTCTTGCCCAAGGGCCGGCTGGCCTCGACCCTGGCCGGCCTTGGCATTGGCGCATTGACCCCGTGTTGTGAATGCGGCGTGGTCTATCTGGCCCGGCGGCTGATCGGCAAAGGCGTGCCGCCCGGGGCTGCCGTGGCCTTCATGCTGGCCGCGCCGGTCATAAATCCGGTCTCCATCCTGGCCACCCTGGTCGCCTTCCGGGGGGATCCGACCATGGCCCTGTGGCGCTGCGCCCTGGTCATCGTCGCCGGGCTGGTCGTCGGCTACTGGGCCGGCGGCAACAAAGCCTCGGCCCTGCTTTTGTCCGTCGCCGCCCCGGTCCCGGCCTGCGGCTGCGGCCAGGACCACGGCCTGGACCATAGCCACGTCGCCGCGCCAACCGTCCCGGGATCGCCCTTCGGCTCCCTGGCCGACGCCGTGCCTCTCGCCGCCTTCCTGCCCAGCCCTGGCCAAAAAATCGCTTCGGCCATGCACCACGCCATGGCTGATTTTCTGGATATGGCCAAGGTGCTGATCCTCGGCTCCATGGTGGCGGCGGCCTTCAAGGCCTACGTGCCCGTCACCGTGGTCATGGCCATGGAAAACGATCTGGCCCTGGCCATTCCGGGCATGATGGGGCTGGCTGTCGTCTTGTCCCTGTGCTCCCAGGCCGACGCCTTCGTGGCCGCCTCGTTTTCCACCTTCCCCCAGGCGGCCAAGCTGGCCTTTCTGGCCCTTGGCCCCATGCTCGACCTCAAACTCATGCTCATGTGGCGGCAGGTCTTCGCCCCGCGCCTCGTCGCCATCCTGACCGTCGTCCCGGCCGCCATTGTCCTGGTCGCCTGCATCATCCTCGGCGTCATGACCGGAGCCGCACCATGAAAAACACCCTGCGCCGCCTGGCCAGCCGCACCGACGGCCTGGCCATGCTGGTCCTGGCCGCTTTCATGGGTTGGCTGGCCCTGGCCGGCAATTACTGGATGTATTTAAATCCCAAATTCAAACCCGTGACCCTGGCCGCCGCCGTCGTCCTGGCCGTGCTTGGCGCCTATGCCGCCGCCCGGCCCGTCACCCGGCCAAACCTGGGGCGCAGCCTGTGCTATCTCCTGCTCCTGGCCATGGCCGGACTCACCGAAGGCGGCTTCCAGACCCTCTCCGCCAGCATCGACAGCGATCCCTTCAACGTACCCGCCTCCCTGCCGGCCCCGGAGAAAACACCGACGGCCGCTCGCCTGACCATTGGCGGCAAGGACTATATCCCCATCAATACCGGCGAACTCTACGATATCGCCGCCAAAGGCCCCTCCGCCTCCTTGGACCGCCCCTTTGCCGTGCGCGGCTTTGTCCACCGCAGCCCGGAACTCGACGTCCAGAGCCAGTTCGTCCTCTACCGGCTGGCGGTGTGGTGCTGCTTCGCCGACGGCACGGCCGTGGGCTTTCGGGTCAAACTCCCCAAGGGAACACCCGCGCCCGCAGACAAAAGCTGGGTCGTGGCTTATGGCCCGCTGGCCGAAATCCCGGAAGCCCAACGCCAGGACGTCACGGTCCCGGGCATCAGCTTTTCCTCGGTCGCCCCGGCCGCTCTGCTGACGGCTGACGCCGTGGAAACCAAGGAGCTTGTCCCGGAAGAAGCGTACATGTTCGAATGGCGGCAGCAGGAGCCGTATGCGTTTTGAGGGATGTGGGGCGATAAAAGGGAAGAGGGGGAAAATCGTAGAGAATCGGGGCGTTGCCCCGAACCCCACCGGGGGGATGCCCCCCCGGACCCTTCGAAAGGGGTGGAGAATTGGGAAGCGGGTTACAGGCGTGGCCGCATTTCATTGGAAAAAGAGCAACCAGACAGAGTGAAGCCAATCACCGCCTTACCTTCACTCATCTCTTGTCTTTCTGGGCGAACCGGTTGGACGCAATTGGGGCCGCCGTGCTCCCCGCGCTTCGCGGGGAGTGTCGGCGGCCCAATTGCGACCAACCATGCGGCATAGCCGCCAAGCGCTCCCGCGCCCCCTTTCAGGGGGTCCGGGGGGGATGATCCCCCCCGGCCGCCGGAGGCACTCTTCGCCTTTTCTTCCTGCCTATCCCTTCGGAATGACTATATGAAACTGCGTCCCCACCCCAGGCTCGGAGGTCAGGTCGATCACCCCGCCGTGTTTTTTCACCACGTCGTGGGCGATGAAAAGGCCGAGGCCGGTGCCTTTGAGGCCCTTGGACGAGAAGAACAGGGTGAAGGCTTTTTCGCGGGTTTCCTGGTCCATGCCCATGCCGTTGTCGGCAATGTCGAACAGGATGGCCTCGCTGGTGGCCGTGGCCTTGAAGCTGATGGCGTGGGACTCCTTGGCGGTGTCGGCCACGCAGGCGTCGATGGCGTTTTCCAGGATGTTGACCAGGGCGGCCGAAAGGTTGGCGGTATCGAGGGAAACCAGCCCCAAATCGGGGGGGATGTCGCAGGCAAAGGCGATGTGTTCCCGGGCGGCCTTGGGTTCGACGACCTGGGCGACGTTGGTGGCCAAGTGGCTGATATCCACGGGATCGCCGGCCATATCCCGGGATTTGGCGTAGTACAGGACATTGAGAACGAGGTTTCGCACCCGGCCGACCAGGGACTTGATGGTGTCGCCGGCGTCGGCGATGCGGGCCGCGTCATTGCGCTTGATGCCGGATTCCAGGCGGTAGACGCCGCCTTCCAGGGCGGTCAGCATGCCTTTGACGCCATGCGAAATGGACCCGAGCATGAGACCAAGGGAGGTGAGATGGTCTTGGAGTTCGCGGATGCGGGTGATGTCCGAGGACAGGGCCATGACCTCGGTGATGTCGCCGTTGCCGTTGCGGATGGGCGCGGAAAAGGTCAGGACGTTTTTGGTGCGCCCGTCCAGGCAGGTGACCACGGCTTCCAGGGTGTGGGGCGCGCCGTCGGCAAAGGTGGCGTCCACCGGGCAATCCGGGCAGGGGCCGTCGCGGTGGCGGAAAATTTCATAGCACAGTTTGCCAACGCCTTCGCCAAAATCTTCCTTGAAAAGCGTGTTGTTGGCCACAATGCGGTAGTCGCGGTCGCGCACGGCAATATAGCAGGGCGTGGCCTCGAAAAGGTCCATGTACTTCTGCTGGGTGACCCGCAGTTCTTCCTGGAGGCGTTTGATTTCGCTGACGTCAACAGCCATTTCCAGAACCAGCTCGGGCTTGCCGTCGACGGTGCTGATGGGCGAGGTGTGGACCATGACCGGCAGTTCCCGGCCGTTTTTGCACAGCATGGTCTCGCGGGAACGCTGGCCCTTGCCGGTTTCAAAAGTCTTCCAGACCGGGCCGTCAAAGCCGCGAAGCGCCTGGCCCACGTAGACTTCCCAGCTGTGGTGCCCGACCATTTCGCCCAGGCGGTCCTTGTAGAGCTGGTTGGTGGCCACGACTTCGAGCGAGCGGTTATGCACGGCCACAAAGCACGGCATTTCATTGAAGTAGCCGGCCTTGTCGCCAAAATCGGCCGACAGGCCGGAGATGGCCTGGCACATGGTCTCGACCATCTGGCCGGCAGCGACCTGCCGCTCCAGTTCGACCACGCGGTGGGACTTTTCCTGGACGAGTTTTTCCAGATTCTGGGTGTACTGCTTGAGTTGGCGGCGCAGGGCCAGCTTCTCTTCGATGCGCTTTAAGGCCGCGTCCAGAATGTCGTGATTGATGGGCTTGGTGACGAAATCAGCGGCTTCGTACTGCAGGCAGCCGATGGCCAGATCCATGTCCCCGTGGCCGGAGATCATGACGACTTCGGTTTCCGGGGCGTGGGCTTTGATGCGTTTGAGCAGCTCCAGGCCGTCCATGCCCGGCATCTTGATGTCGGTCAGGACAATGGCCGGATCGACGGCATCGAACATTTCCAGGGCCTGGGCGCCGTTCTCGGCGGCATGGACCTCATAGCCCAGGTCGGCGAGGAACATGCCGAGGAAGCGGCGGATATCTTCCTCGTCATCGACGAGCAAAAGGCGTTCGCTCATGGCCGTGGGTCCTGTGTCGCCTTGGCCGCTTCGCCGGCAGCAGTCGTGAGACCGGAACCGGCAGGCGTCCGACGTCCCCAGTACAGCCCGGGACGATCCGGCGTCGCCTGGACCGCGTGTGCGGTCAGGGCGGGCCAAGCCGCGTTTTGTGGCTCATGATCCGTTTCCCCGGGACACGGCCGGTTGCCGCGCCCCGGGGAATCGGGATTACGAGCCTATGGTTTCGCGCACAAGATCGAGCAGTTCCTTTTGTTCAAAGGGCTTGCCCAGCGAACCCACGGCGTTGGGGATGACGTATTTAAGCCCCGTATGGCCGGTAATGACAATGATCGGGATATTGGCGTAGGTCTTGCCCCGCTGCAGCGCCCGGTTGAACCACGGACCGGTCTTGTCCGGCATCTCGATGTCGAGCGTGATCAGGTCGGGTGTTTGGGCGGCCAGCACTTCCAGGGCCTTTTCCCCGTTCTCGGCCACGATGGTCTCGTATCCGTTGTCGGTGAGCAGGGTCTCCAGGTATTCCCGGATATTGGGATCGTCGTCCACGATAAGGATGGTCTTGGGCATGGTTCCCTTTCTCCTTTTGCGTCCCCGGGAGGTGTGGGGGCTTACGCCTCGGCCGCCTGGGGCAGCTTGTCGGGACGGTTGACGCTCACCACCGGGCAGGAAGCCCGCACGATGACTTGCTCAAGCGTGCTGCCGAAGGGGCGCTCGTCGGGATCGACGTCGCGGGCGTGGTGGGCCAGAACGATCAGGTCGGCCTGGCGTTCACGGGCGAACTTGACGATTTCGACGTACGGCGTGCCTTCCCATACCTCGGAAGTAAACCGTTTGAAATCCCCAAGTTGCAAGGCATATTCGTGGTGCAGCCGACGCCGGGCTTCGGCCAGCTTGGCCTCGATGCCATCCTGGGTCAGCGCAATGGCCGATTGGAAGCGGCTCAAATCCACGCAGTTAAACAGGTGCAGTTCTCCGTCCACGGCCTGGGCCACGGTCTTGGCGAACTGGAAGGCCGATTCGGACGCCTTGGAGAAGTCCGTGGCGAAGACGATATTGGAAAACCCGCCCCAAAAGGAGGCCGACGGGCGGCTGACGGTCAAAACCGGGCACCGGGCGGCCTTGGCCACCTTGCGCAGGGTGTCGCCGACCACGCCGCGCTTGTAAAAGCCGGCTTCCTGGCCTTCGGCCGGACCGCACAGGACGATCATATCGACGTCCTTGGCCCGGGCGATGCGCAGCACTTCGCGCGACGGCACGCCGACGGCCACTTCCAGTTCGACGCCGGAAAGGCCTTCGAGCTGTTTGGCATAGGTGGTGCGCAGCTCTTCGGCCACGCCCTCGATGTACTCGGCATCGACGTCGACTTCTTCACCGCTGCGGATATCGATCACCACATTGCTGTCGCCCTTGCCCGGAATGCCGAGCACGTGGAACAGCGTCAGCTTGGAGCCGTATTGGCGGGCCATGTCGAAGGCCACGCGGGCGGCGCTGTCGCAGCCTGGCGAACCTGTGGTCGCAAAGAGTATCTTTTCAAACATTCCAAACCCCTATTTCAGGTTAGAGGTGGAGGTTGCCTGCACTGGCGCACCCCGTCCTATTCCTCGTCGCCCGCTTCTTCCTGGGGCTTGAGGTGGTCTGGCACGATGACCATCTTGATCAGCAAGGGCTTGAGGAAGGACCAGTCAATGTGGATGTGGTACTCTTCCTCGAGGTCGCGGATGGCGTCCCAGCAGTTGTGGCAGGGCGCAATGACCAGCTTGGCTCCGGTGGCCAAAATCTGATCGCGCTTGGTCAACAGCGCCTTGTTGCGCTGGGGCCGGAACTTGCCGATGCCGTTGAAGCCGCCGCCGCCGCCGCAGCAGTAGTTATGCTCTTTGTTGGGCGTCATTTCAACGAGATAGCCCGGTTCCACGAGGTAGGAGAGGATCTCGCGGGCGGTCTCGGCCAGACCCCAGTTGCGGATGTAGTTGCAGGAGTCCTGGTAGGTGACGGTCTGCTTGATCCGCTTGGCCGGGTCGATCTTGAGCTTGCCGGTGCGAAGCGCCTCGGCCACCCACTGCACGTAGTGGATGTACGGCGCAGGCGGCTGGCCGTCGGGACGTCCGGCCCAGTACGGGCCTTCGATGACGGTGGCCCGGTGGGCGTGGCCGCATTCGGTGCCGATGACCCGTTTGGGTTTCAGGCGGTCGATGGCGGCGTAGACGTTTTCCACCTGCAGCTTGCAGGCTTCCCAGTCGCCTGCAAACATGGACAGGCTGGTCTGTTCCCAGCCTTCGCTGGGCACGGTCCAATTCTCGCCGGCAATATGGAACAGGATGGCCGCTTCGGCCAGATCCTCGGGATAGTGTTTGGGTTCGCGGGCATTGCAGGTGTACATGATGTCCGCGTCTTCCTTGTCCACCGGGATTTCAAGGCCCGGCCAATCGTCCTGCTGCTCCTCCTCCATCCACACGCAGGTCTCCACCCAATCTTCGGTGGTGACGTCCATCTGGGCGCGGTAGACGCGGTGCATGCCCGCGCCAATCTTCAACTCCCAGGGAACAAAGCCCTGGGAATAGAGCAGGCCGCGGGTGTAGCCCATCATGACGCCCATATCGATGCCGTGCGGGCAGTACATGGCGCAGCGGTTGCAGCAGGTGCACTGGGACCAGGCCACTTCCATGGCATGGCGCATGAACTCGTTGTCCACATCGCCCTTGCGGCGAACCATTTCGCCAAGCGTGGACTGGATCTTGTACGACGGCACCTGCTCGGGCTTGCAGTCGTTGACCAGATACAGGAAGCAGGAGTCGGCGCACAACCCGCAGCGGGCGCAGACGTCGAGCCAGGTCTGGGTGCGCGATTTACAGGTTTTCTGGATGGTGGCCCACAATTTCTCGCGGTCAACCTCCAGCGACAGCATTTCCTCGTAGTATTTCGTGCCGCGCGTATCGGAGAGCAGAGCCTTGAGCTCCTCCTCCGTGTTGATCGGCCGCTTATTACAAAAAATCCCTTCAGGCATGACGTTTCACTCCTTGGCGATGTCCCGCCGGCCGGTTTACCAGACGATGCCGCTGCCGCGCTGGCCGCCGCGTTTGACGCCGAAATCAATCCCGATCTGAGCCCGGGAGCAGAAAAACAGCACCGCGTGGGACAGCTTGGTAAAGGGCACGGCAATCAGCCAGATTTCGCCGGTGATGATATGGGCCAGAAGCCAGCCATTGCCGTCGCCGGACTGGTGGGCGGCCACAAAGCCGGTCACCAGGGGGGCGAGGCTGATGGCCATGATCATCAGATCGTGGCGCGTGGTGATGATGCGCACTTCGCTTAAGGCAAAGCGGCGCAGCAGGATGAACACGCCGGCCAACACGGCCAGGATGGTCAGGACATCGGCCAGTCCGGCCGGCATGGTCGGCCAGGACAGGCCGAAGCGTTCGGCCACGATCATGACGTGGCCAAACAGGAACAGCGGCACGACGACAAGGCCGATGTGCAGCAGGAAGAAGGCCGTGGCAAAGACCGGCTTGGCCCGCCAGCTGCACGAGGCGAACGGGATGAGCCAATGGAAGATGGACTTCATCGCGCCTTTGAAGGCCAGATCGGGGTAGTGGCCGTAGGCCACCCGGTCAAGCTGCCAACTTAAGCCCTTGACGTATTTGTAGGCGCGCCAGGCGCAGCCGAGGATGCATATGGCAAACGACAGCCACAGCATCGGACCCGTCAGGAATGCATACATGGTGTTCTCCTTGGTGATCGCGGTCCGATCAGCCTAGTAGCGGCGTTTACGCTCTTCCTTGTCCGTGAGGAAGTGCCAGAATCCGACAAAGCAGATCAGCAGCACGCCCATGAGCACGTAGGTGATGCTCTTGTTGTGGAGCATCAGGTCTTGCAGCGTATTAAACATGGCGTAGTTCCCCTATCCTAGTGGGACGAGTCTTTATAAGCCGGGTGGACGTAGAAGATCGGCATCCGCGTGACGATGAACCGGAAGGCGATGATGCCAAGGGTGATCACGAACAGTGAGATGGTGATCTCGCCAATGCTCGGGAAGTAGCGATCGGCGCTGGGCAACTGCCAGTTAAAGGCAATGAGGCTCACGTCGAAACGGTTGAGCATGATGCCGATAACGGTCCAGGGGGCAGCCACCCGGACCAGTCCGATGTTGCGATCGCGGTAGCCCACGGCGTAGCAGTAGCAGGGCAGGACCACGAAGCCGACGACCTCGAAGAGCCACCAGGCGCCGTAACCGGTGAACAGGTAGGGCCAGCGGTTGTCCATGGCCAGACCGAGCACCTTCATGGCCAGATAGCCGGCCATGACCCAGGCCGAGGCCTTGGCAAAGGCGAACTGCAGGTCGAGGTAGCCCTCGTTGTACTCGCCGTCCATCTTATGATGGAAGTACTTGTGCGAGATCGTGCCCTCGGTGATGACCATGGACATGCCGGCAAACATGCTCGACATGAAAAACATCACCGGCAGGTACGGGGTATACCAGAGCGGGTGCAGCTTGGACGGGACGATGAGATACAGCGCGCCAAGCGAGCTCTGGTGCAGGGTCGAGAGGATGACGCCGAAGATGGTCAGCCCCATGGTGAGCTTGATAAGGATGCCCCGGTACTTGTCAAAGCCCCGCTTCCACTCGAGAGCGACCGGCAGGTATTCGAGGAAAAGCACCGTCAGGTAGATGAACACGCACAGGCCGACTTCAAACAGGATCGACGTGGTGCCCTGCTGGTAGAAGATCGGATAGGGCAGCCGCCAGGGCCGGCCCACGTCGTAGTTGAGGGCAAAGACGACCAGGGCGTAGCCCAGGAAGGCGGTCAGGATGGCCGGGCGCACCGCGCCGTGAAAGCGCTTGAACCCGAAGATGTAGCAGGCGGCCGAGGTGGTGTAGCCGCCGGCGGCCAGGGCGACGCCGCACAGGAGGTCAAAGCCGATCCAGATGCCCCAGGGGTTGTTGTCCGAGAGGTTGGTGACCGAGCCGATGCCCATGGTAAAGCGCATGATGGTGGCCACGACGCCGGCGGCCAGGATAATGCCGGCCAGGATGTTCCACGGCGTAAACAGCGTACCGCTTTTGGTGTGTTCCGTCGACATTAGGCGTCCTCCCCTTCTTCGGCGGCCTTGGCGGCGGCTTCAAGGGCCTTTGTGACCTCGACCTCGATGCGCCGCTTGTTGGCGACCTCGGCCTTGGCCAGCTCTTCGGAGAGTTTGGCGGCGGCATCGGCGCTGGCCGTGGCAATGGCAGCGGCCACGGCAGCCTGCTTCTCGGCCTCGGCGATCTTGTCCTTGCGCTTGGTGATGGCGTACAGGCCGGTCAAAAGCACCGGCCAGATGCCGGCCACGGCCGGCACGGCGGCCAGCGCCCCGGAGGTCAGTTCCGGAGCCGAGGCCGTGCCCAGGTTCTCATCCATGCCGATGGCGGCAAAGGACGGCTTGGGCGCGATGTAGAGCCAGCTCGTGCCGCCCATCTCCCGCTCGCCGTAGACATGCTCGACGTAGCGGCCCGGAGTCCCGCCAATGCGGTCCCAGGCGATGTTGAGCAGTTCGCGGCGCTTGCCGAAGAGCAACGCCTCTTTGGGGCAGGCCTCGACGCAACCCGGCAGTTTGCCTTCGAGCAGGCGCGGGTAGCACATGGTGCATTTCATCACGCGCGGGGTAAACGCCTTGTCGTATTCGTAGGTCGGGATGTTGAACGGACAGGCCACCATGCAGTAGCGGCAGCCGACGCAGACCGACTCGTCGTACACGACCGCGCCGGTTTCCGTCTTCTTAAAGGCCGCCACGAAGCAGGCCGAAGCGCAGGCCGGCTCCATGCAGTGGTTGCACTGGCTCTTGCGAAAGACCGGCGGCTTGCCGGCCTCGGGAACGTATTTGTTGACGATGGTATAGGTTTTGGCATCGGTGCGGCGAATGGTATCGAGCACCGAGAGATCGTCAAAGGCCTTAGCCGGTTTGGGCAGCTCATTGACCTGGTTGCAGGCCGCTTCGCATTTGCGGCAGCCGATGCAGCGCGTGGCGTCAAAGAGCACGCCGCCCGCATTGGGCAGGCCCTTGACATCGGCGCTGGAGGCGGCCTGGGCCGAAACGCCCGTGCCCATGGTCACCCCGGCTGCGCCCAGCAAGCCCAGAAAGTGTCTTCGTTTCATCGTAGCGAGACCTCTGCTGGTTTGGGTCCTATTTCTTCTTGTCCTTGTGGCAACCGGTGCAATCCGTGGCCACAGGAACAGGCTTGGCATCCGCAGCCTTGTCCACAACCTTGCCGGCAATTCCCATCGACGTATGACAGCCCATGCACTGGGTGTGGTAGGCGGCCTTGAGCGCCGGACGAGCCGAAGCAGTGGTGGTTTCGACGGCCTGATGGCAATTGCTGCACCGCGGCGGAGTCGTCGAAGCCGGGCTGTTGTGGTGGCAGCCCTGGCAGACGGCCGCATCGGCGGCGTGGAAGGCCCCGGCCAGCTTGCTGTCCTTCATGCCGGCGAGCATGGACAGGACGATCTTGCGGTGCGGCAGGACCGACGGCTCGTAGTCCTTGGACAGCGACCCGATGGTCACGGTCTCGGGGATGTCCTCGGCCGGGAAGGTGGCCGTGACGTCGCGTTTGCCGGCCAGGAGCTTCTTGGCCATGTCGGCTTCGGCGGCGGCGGTTTCCTTGGCGGCCGGCTTGGCCATCATGACGGCCGCGGCTTCCTTGAGGTCGCCTTCGGGCTTGACGTGGCAGGACCCGCACTGGGCAACGTCGCCAACGCCCTTGACGCGGGAGTCGTGGCAGCCGGCGCACTCGGGCTTCTTCTGGAGGACGGCGTGGCAGCCGGCGCAGCTCTGGGAGGCGCCGACCTTGTGCATGGACGCTTCCAGGGTGACGAAGCCGCCGTCCTTATTGCCGGCCGGCGTGTGGCACTTGGCCGCGCAGGACGTCAGGGAGGCATGGTGGCAGGAAACGCAGGTCTCGTTTTGGGCTTCGTGGGACTTGTGGTCAAAAGGCACGGCCGGCATGCCGGCGTAGGGCTTGACCGGCTTGCCGTCAACGATCAGGGGCGCTTCGGCCACGGCCGGACGCACCATGACCAGATCGGGCTGGCCGCGCTTGATGCGCAGATCGGCTCCCTGGGGAACCTTTTTAAGCGACGTTTCGGCAATGGCCTTCTGGTCCAGCGGGCCATGGCAGCCGGCGCAGGTGACCGGACCGGTGGCCACATCCTTGCCGGCAGCGGCCGTGGCCTTGTGGCAGGTCACGCACTCGCCGTGAGCGGCCAGACGCAGGGAGCGGATCTCCTTGGGCTGACGCTTGGCGTCCACGGTCGTGGTCTCGCCGTGACAGTAGGAGCAGGACCCGGGGACGTCTTCCGGCTTGGGGGCGGCAATGGTCTTGCCGGCCTTTTCGCTGTAAATGTGGTGGCAGGAGCCGCATTTGTTCTCGGCTTTTTCCTGAGTGGCGGCGTGCCGGTAGTGCAGGCGCTTGTCCACGGTGATGGGCTGCCAGTTGGAAGCGACATCCGGCGTGGCGTTGTGGCAGCCTTTGCACTGGACATCGGTGGGGCCGGTCTTCTGTCCGGCGGCCGCCATGTCCTTGTGGCAGCTGATGCAGCCATTGTGATAGACGTCGCGCAGCTTTTCGCCGGACACAGGCGCACCGTCGCGCTTGAAGCCCAGCTGCATCACGCCGTCCTTGTCGGACGTGTGGCAGGTGCCGCATTCTTTCTTGTAAAAATCTTTTTGTTTGCCCAACGCTGTGGTGTGCTTGTCGTGGAGAAAGACCACCTTGGGCTGCGACAGGGAACCATAGGCCTGCATTCCGTCAATGGTGACGATGTCGGCCCGCTGTTTGTCGCTACCTGGCTGGCTGGCCATTGCCCGGCTGGCCGGCAAGGCGGACAAACCGCCCACGCCACAAATGGCCAGGACGGCCAGCAGCTGTCTCATGCGCCGTTTTCCGTTTTTCATACCTTCTTCGACCCTCTGCTTACGTGTTGCGTTCGCCCTTCCCCGGTTGGCAATAGACGTCGTGCTCCTGCCCGCGCACCTCCCTTGGTCCGTGGTCGCGTGAGTTCCTGCCCAACACAACCCGCAGGCAGCTTTGGCAGAAACTGTCTCTTGACAGTGTCAGCCAAACTTGTCACGAGTTGCAAAACTTGCGTGACAATAAAACTAACCGCTTTTGTGAAAATTGTCACCTTCTTTTTTCATTTCGTGATAAACGAAACCCGGAGGCCCCGTTGAGCGGCATTGACCTTGAGCATATCCTGGATGATATGGGACAGCCCATGCACGATGACTCCTCCGTGGCCCCGGCCGAGCCGCACGAGCCGAATTTCCTCTCGGCCGAACAGATGCAGCGCCTCGACGCCGCCTTCACCGCCTGGGTGTCCAAGGCCAAAGGCAAACGTTCGGTCGTCTCCCGAAACCGAGCCAGACTGGTCTTTTTACTGTTGCGTGCAACCGGGGCCAAACTCGGAGAAATCCTGGCCATCGATGACCGGACCGACTTCGTCCTGGCTTACCGCAAGGTGCTCCTTGGCGGCGGCAAGGGCGAGGACGCCAAACCCCGGCGCGAGGTCTATCTGCCGGGCGAGCTGCACGCCGAACTCAAGCAGCTGTTGCGCGACCCGGATTACACCCCCCACCGCGGGGGTATTTTCCATCTCGACCAAGGCTACATGCGCCGGGTCATCTATGACCGGGCCAGTGAGGCCGGCATCCCCAAGCATCTGGCCAACCCCAACACCCTGCGCCGTTCCAGGGCCGTGGAACTGCTGCACAACGGCGTGCCGCTCACCGTTGTCCAGCGCATTCTGGGGCATCTGACCGCCAACTCCACCGCCGCCTTCCTCGATCTGCCCGAGGAAGAACAAAAACGGATGGAGAAGCATTTTCTGGACCGGGAGAACCGGCGCTCGGCCGGGGTGCACAACACCTTTTTCGGCAAAGTGGCCACGGTCGAGATCGGCGAGATCCAGTCGCGCCTGACCGTGCGCACCCTGGGCGGCCATCTGCTGACCGCCATCATCTCCACCAAAAGTCTGGAGAGTCTCGGCCTGCGGGAGGGGGGACTGGCCACGGCCCGGATCAAGGCCCCGTGGGTGACCCTGGACGCCGCGCCGGCCGAAGATGCAACCGGGGCGGAAAACCGCTTTCGCGGGGTGGTGGAACGGGTGACTCAGGGGGGGGACGCGGCTGAAGTGGTGGTGGTCCTGACCGACGGCACCAAGCTTTCCGCCACGGTGGGACTGGATGCCTTGCGCGACATGCATCTGGGCCAAGGCGACGGCGTCTGGGCCGGGGCCAGCGCCTTTTCCGTGATCGTGGCCGCCGGCTGACGTCCGGCGTCCCAAGGCCGGACCCGCCCGGGCCGGTCCATACCGGGGTGGACGCCGCCCCTCGGCCGTCTGAAGGACAAGGAGGGTTGCGCCATGAGGCCCCGTTTCCTGCCCCTGGGGCTGGCCGATCTGGCCCAGGCCCTGCCGCGCCTGTTGCGCACCATCCGCTGTTCGCTCATTACCAAGCTGGCCATCGTCTCCGGCGTGGCCTTGATGTTTTTCTTTTTTCTGTGGTCGTCGCTCAACATCAACGCCATGAAGACCCTGACCACCGAAGCCACCATGTCGGACATGAACCGGCTGGGAAACACCATCAATCTTGGCCTGCACTACGCCATGCTGACCTATGCCCCGGACACCATCCGGGAAATCATCAAAAGCATCGGCACCCAGCAGGGCATCCTGTCCATCCGCGTCTACAATAAAAAGGGCCAGATCAAGTATTCCAACCTGATCTCGGAGATCGACGAGCTCACCGACATCAAGGAAGAGGGCTGCTACGTCTGCCACCGCACGGCCCCGCCCCAGGTCCATCTGGCCCTGCGCGAACGCACCCGTTTTTTTACCGATGAATCCGGCCAGCCCTGCATCGGCATTCTGCGACCCATCGAGAACGAACCGGCCTGCGTCAACGACGCCTGCCACGTCCACCCGGCCGACAAGAAAATTCTCGGGCTGCTCGACATCACCGTGTCCCAGGCCGCCAACGAGGCCACCCTGGCCAACTACACCGAACGCAACTTCCTGGCTGCCCTGGCCGTGGCCGGCGGCACCTTCCTGGTGTTGTTTCTGTTTACCCACCTGCTGGTCAACCGCCCCGTGCGGGCCATGATCCAGGCCACCCGGACCATTGCGGCCGGGCGCACCTTCCGGGGGGTGGACATCCGCCAGGCCGACGAGCTGGGCGAGCTGGGCCGGGCCATCGACAGCATGGGCCGGGAGGTCCTCTCCAAACAGGCCGAGCTGGTGCGCCAGAAAAACCGCTACCAGGATCTTTTCGAACACGTGCCCTGCACCATCACGGTGCAGGACAGCAACCTGCGTCTTCTCAGCTACAATCAGGCCTTTGCCGACGAGTTTCACGTCCATCCCGGCCAGTATTGCTACAAGGCCTACAAGGGCCGCGAGGAGCCGTGCGACAATTGCCCGGTCATCCGCACCTTTGAGGACGGCCTGCCCCATTCCACCGAAGAGATCACCCTCGACCGCGACGGCTGCAAACGGACCTTGTTCGTCAGCACCTCGCCCATGACCGACGAGTCCGGCAAGGTCACCTCGGTCATGGAAATCAGCCTGGACATTTCCCAAAGCAAGTTCCTGGAAGAGGAACTGGAACGCTCGCGCAAGAAATACCAAGCCATCTTCAGCTGCATCCCCACCGCCCTTTTCGTGCTGAGCCTGGACGACCTGACCATCCTCGAATGCAACACCCGGCCCCAGGCGCTGTACGGCTACGAACCGGGAGAACTGCTCGGCACGTCGTTTCTGGCCCTTTTCGACGAACCCGACCTTGCCCCCTTTGAGGCGGCCATCCGGGCCGAACGCCCCATCGACCGGGCGCGCCACCGCCGCAAGAACGGCCAGCATTTCTTTGCCGCGCTGCGCGTCTCCACCGCCGCCTTTCCCGGCAGCCAGGTCTATCTGGCCTCGGTCACCGACATCACCAACCGCCTGGAGACCGAACAGCAGCTCATCCAGGCCAGCAAGATGGCGACCCTTGGCGAAATGTCCACCAGCGTGGCCCACGAACTCAACCAGCCCATGACCGTCATCCAGACGATTTCCGATCTGCTGGTGCGCAAGGTGCGCAAGGGCCAGTGCGTGGATCAGGCCACGCTCACCGAAATGGCCGAGGGGATCAGCCGCCACATCGCCCGGGCCACCGGCATCATCAACCACATGCGGGAATTTGGCCGCAAAGCCGACCGCAACCTGACCGCCGTGGACATGGGGACGGTCCTGCACCGCACGTTCGAGCTTTTTTCCCAGCAGCTCAAGGTACGCAACATCGAGGTCGCCTTCGACATTCCCGAAGGCCTGCCCACGGTTGCCGCCCAGGCCAACCCGCTGGAACAGGTGTTTATGAATCTGCTCCTTAACGCCCGCGACGCCGTGGACGAGCACTACGGCTCCGCCAGCCGGCCGGGTGAAAAGCGCATCGCCATCACGGCCGGCGTCGAAACGATCGGGGAGCGGCAATTCGTGACCGCGAGCATCGCCGACAACGGGGCCGGCATCCCCCCGGAGGTGCTCGGACGCATCTTCGAGCCGTTTTTCACCACCAAGGAAGTGGGCAAGGGAACCGGCCTGGGGCTGTCCATCAGCTACGGAATCATCAAGGATTACGGCGGCGACATTGTGGCCGCCCCTGGTCCCGAAGGCGGCGCGATGTTCACCATCCGCCTGCCGGTCTGGCAGGAGCCCGGAGTCACACGCACCTGAGGCATTCCCCTGCCGACGCCGACGTTTTTTCCTTGCCTGCCGCCGGCAATCCGTTCCATAACGGCAAGGCACACCAACGCCGCCGGAGGCCCCCATCATGGCTCAGAAAATCCTGATCGTGGACGACGATCCGGATATTGTCGCCTACCTGGAAGACGTATTTTCCGACGAAGGCTACGACACCATCTCCGCCCGAAACGGCAGGCTGGCCCTGGCCGCTATTGAATCCGAACGCCCGGACGCCATCACGTTGGATCTGGAGATGCCGGATATGACCGGTCCCAAATTCAACCGTGCCCTGGAGAAATCCGGCCGCGACATCCCCATTGTGGTCATCACCGGCCATCCTGGCCTCAAATATGTCATTCCCGGCGCTCGGGCAGTCTTTGACAAACCCATCGACCGGCTGGCCCTTCTGGCCGCACTCCGTGACATCCTGGGGCCGCCCGAGGTCTAAAAACGGCGTCAGGCCTGGATTGGGGGATCGGTGCAATTCACGGTTGGCAACAGACGTGATTCGCGGTAGATACCAACAGGATGCGATACGGCACGCCCGGGACGAAGCCATCCTCCGGGCCAATTCCACAAGGAGGCGGGTATGGCGAAGAAAATCATGGTGGTCGACGATGATCCGCAGATCATCGCGTATCTGACGACCCTTTTTTCCGACAACGGCTACGACACCTGCAGCGCGTCCGACGGCGAAGTCGCGCTCAAAGTCCTGGAAAAAGAACGCCCGGACTGCATCACCCTGGACCTGGAAATGCCCAACGAGTGGGGGCCGCGCTTTTACCGCAAGTATTCGCAGAAAGAAGAATTCAAGGACATTCCGGTCATCGTCATCAGCGGACTGGACGGCCATGACCAATCCATCCGCAAGGCGGTTGCCGCCATCCGCAAACCCTTTGAGCCGGAAGCGGTGCTCGTGGCCGTGAAAAAGGCCCTGGGCGAGTAACGTCCCTTCCGCAGCCGCATTGGTTTTTTCCGGGCGGGACCAACTGGTCCCGCCTTTTTTTATGGCCGACGCCTGGACGGCGAACCAGGGTTTTGGCCGCACGCCCGGACCTCAGCGCCCCCGGCCGCACAAGCTGCCGCTATCCCCCAGACAGACGTGGCCTTCGGCCGGGCTGGCGTCAACACGCCCCCCGGGCACAGGCTCGGTCAGGCCCTGCAGGATGCCGCAGCTGGCAACCGGCGTCACCCCGCCGCACCGGTCCCGCAGCCCGACAAGCTGCTCCCGAAGATCGGCCAGACGCGTCAGCCGCTCGGTCACATGGCCGATATGGGCCTCGAGCAGGGCGCACACCTCCCGGCAATCCGCCCCGGCCCCGTCCTTTATGGCCAAAAGCGCCCGGATTTCCCCCAGACTCATCTCCAAGGCCCGGCAGTTGCGGATGAAAAGCAGCCGGGACAGATGCCCCTCGGCATAGAGCCGGTAGTTGCCTTCCGACCGGTCCGGCTTGGGGAGCAGGCCCTCGCGCTCATAATACCGCACCGTCTCGGGCAGACAATCCGACCGTTTGGCCAATTCGCCGATACGCATGGACGCCTCCTTGAAAATATCCCTTGACCCTGTACCAGCTCCAAGGTGTCTCATCGGAGTCGAAGTAGCAAGGAGGATGTCCATGCCCCATAACGACCACGACCATGGCCCCGGCCATGACCAGCCCCAGAGCCATATCCACAGCCACGACCGTGCCCACGATCACAGCCCGGGGCCTGGTTCCAGCCACGGCCAGGATCATGCCCCGGCTGCCGGGCCGTCGGTCCTGGGTCGCCTTGAGGCGGTCAATCCGTTTCCCTGTTGTTGCGGTGGCTCCTGCGCCGCGCCGACCGCCGGGACAACGTCCGCCGAGCTGCCCCAGGCCGCCCATACCGACACCTACCGCATCGAAGCCATGGACTGCCCAACCGAAGAACGCATGCTCCGAAAGGCCCTGGAGCCCATGCCCGGGGTCAAGGGACTGGCCTTTAACCTGCTTGGCCGGGAACTGACTGTCTGCCACGATCTGCCAGACCCCGGGCCCATCGTTTTGGCCATAGCCGATCTCGGCATGACCGCCGTGCCGGTGGTCCCGGGGACGGCGGGGGCCACCCGCGCCGGGGCGGCGACGTCCTGGCTCTCCCCCACCCTGGCCGTGGCCCTGGTCCTGTCTGTGGCCTCGGAATTATTGGAATGGTTCGGGCTGGGGACACCCTGGCTGCCGGCTGGATGCGCCCTGCTGGCCATCGCTTTAAGCGGCCTGCCCATCTACAAAAAGGGGCTTATTGCCCTGCGCCACCGCGACCTCAACATCAATGCGCTCATGAGCGTGGCTGCAACCGGCGCACTGTTCCTGGGGCAGTTCCCCGAGGCGGCCATGGTCATGACCCTTTTTGCCGTGGCCGAGAAGCTCGAATCCGCCTCGCTGACCCGGGCCAAAAACGCGGTCACCGCCCTGTTGGCCCTGGCCCCCCAGGAAGCGACCGTGGGCCGGACGGACGGCAGCTTTGCCGTGGTCCCGGCCGACGCCGTGCCCGTCGGGACCACCGTGCGCCTGAGGCCCGGTGAGCGCGTGGCCCTGGACGGCATGGTCACGGCCGGCCGGTCGTCGCTGGACCAGTCGGCCATCACCGGCGAGAGCCTGCCCGTGGAAAAGGCTCCGGGCGATCCGCTCTTTGCCGGCAGCGTCAACCAGGAAGGCGAACTGCACTACCAGACCACGGCCCTGGCCACCGATTCCACCCTGGCCCGCATCACCCGGGCGGTTGTGGCCTCGCCGGGCAAACAGGCCCGCACCCAGCGGTTCGTGGACCGCTTCGCCGCTCTCTACACGCCCTCGGTTTTTACGGCCGCCGTGGCCGTGGCCGTGCTGCCGCCGCTGGTCCTTGGCGCATCCTTTGCCGAGTGGATCTACAAGGCGCTGGTCATCCTGGTCATCGCCTGCCCCTGCGCCCTGGTCATTTCCACCCCGGTGTCGGTGGTCAGCGGTCTGGCCGCGGCGGCCCGGCGCGGCATCCTGATCAAGGGCGGCCTGTTTCTCGAACAGGGGCACGCCATCGGCACGCTTGTCTTAGACAAGACCGGCACCATCACCACCGGCCGGCCGGTGGCTACGGATGTTGAGAATCTGGCCGGCGACCCTGGCGTCAACCGGTCGATTGCCGTCAGTCTGGCCGCCCGGTCGGATCATCCCGTGTCCAAGGCCGTGGCCCGGGCCGGACGCGAGGACGGCGTGGCCCTGCTGCCCGTTACCGACTTCACCGCCCTGCCCGGACGCGGCGTGCGGGCCATGGTTGAGGCCACGCCCTACCACCTGGGCAACCACCGGCTCATTGAAGAACTCGGCCTGTGTTCGCCGGCCATCGAAGCCCGGCTGGACGCCCTGGAGGGCGCCGGCAAGACAGCCGTGCTCCTGGCCGACGCCACCGGCGTCCTGACCCTTTTTGCCGCTGCCGACGCCCTGCGCCCGCACAGCCGCGAGGCCGTGGCCGAACTGCACGCCCTTGGGGTCAAAACCGTCATGCTCTCCGGGGACAACGCCCACACGGCCGCAGCCATTGCCCAGGCCGTCGGCATCGACGCGGCCAAGGGCGACCAGTTGCCCGAGGACAAGGCCGCAGCCGTGGATGCCCTGGCAGCCCAGGCGGCCCAGGCCGGCGGCGCGGCCCTGATCGGCATGGTCGGGGACGGCATCAACGACGCCCCGGCTCTGGCCCGGGCCGACATCGGCTTTGCCATGGGCGCGGCCGGCACGGACGCGGCCATCGAAACGGCCGACGTGGCCATCATGGACGACGACCTGCGCAAGATCGCGGCCTTTATCCGGCTCTCCCGGGCGACCGTTGCGACGCTTAAGCAAAATATCGCCCTGGCCCTTGGCCTGAAGGGAGTCGTGCTGGCCCTGACCTTCCTCGGCTATGGCTCCATGCTTTTGGCCGTCTTTGCCGACATGGGCACCAGCCTGCTGGTCATTGCCAATGGGCTGCGGCTCTTGCGGCGCTAGCGGGCAATGCCCCGGCTGCGGTTTGACAGACTGTCTCCCGGCCATACCTATGGGAGAAGTTTGGAAACCGCATACAGGAGTTGTCGTATGCAAAAGGAACTGACTGGAAAAGTCGCCCTGGTCACCGGCGGGTCGCGCGGCATCGGCGCAGCCACGGCCCGGGCGCTCGCGGATAAAGGCGCGGATGTGGCAGTGAGCTACGCAGCCTCGGCCGAAAAGGCCGAAGCCGTGGTCAAGGAGTTGACCGCTCTCGGGGTCCGGGCCGCAGCCTTCAAGGCCGACCAAGCCGCCCCGGCCCAGGTCCGGGGGTTGATCGCCGACGTGGTCGCCCACTTCGGCCGCCTGGACATCCTGGTCAACAACGCCGGGGTTCTGACGCCGGGCCGCCTGGATGATCCCAGCGTGGACCCCGACGCCCTGGCCCGACAGTACGCCGTCAACATCGGCGGCGTGACCACGGCCATGCGAGCCGCCGTCCCGGTCATGGCCGACGGCGGGCGCATCATCATCGTGGGCTCGTGCGTGGCCTCCCGGGCCGCCTTTCCCGGGTTGGCCGATTACGTCGCCACCAAGGCGGCCGTGGCCGGCTACGCCAAAGGCGCTGCCCATGACCTGGGCCCGCGCGGCATCACCGTCAACGTGGTCCAGCCCGGCCCCACGGCCACGGACATGAGCCCCGATTCCGGCGACTTTGCCGCCGTGCTCAAGGCCAACACGGCCCTTGGCCGCTTCGCCAGCCCCGAGGACATCGCCGCCGGCATCGCCTTCCTGGCCGGTCCGGGGGCGGCCTACATCACCGGCACAGCCCTGGCCATCGACGGCGGCTTCGCCGCCTAAACGCCTTCCAACGCAACAGAGCCGGTGCGACCAGCCCAAAAGCGGCAGTCGCACCGGCTCCATTTGCCGGCCTCCCCTGCCCTGGCAGGGGAGGCACCCGGAAAAGCCTTAGAACGGCACGTCGTCCATGCCCGAGGCTTCGGAGGGAAAGGCCGGTCCGAGGTCCTCGTCGGGGCGGGACTGTCCGCCACCATGCTGCGGTCGGGGTGCCCCGCCCTGCTGCCGGGGGGCTCCGCCGCCATACCCGCCGCCTTGCGGCCCACCCTGGCCGCCGGCCGCCGGACCGGGACGCCGGGGCGGCTGCTGGGGCGCAAAGCCTTCGTCGCCCATGGGGGCGTCGGCGGTCTGGCCGCTGCGCGAATCCAGGCCCTGGACCGTGTGGCCGGGGGCGGTCACCACCACCTCGGTGATGTAACGCTTCTGGCCCTGCTGGTCGTCCCAACTACGGGTGCGGATCGCGCCCTCGATATAGACCAGACGGCCCTTGGCCAGATAATTATTACAAAATTCCGCCGAACGGCCGAACACCTTGACCCGGTGCCATTCCACCCGGTCCACCTTGTTGCCTTCGCGGTCCTTGTAGGATTCGTCGGTGGCCACGGAGAACTCGGCCACCGGCTGGCCCGAAGGCAGATAGGTCAGTTTGGGGTCCTGCCCGAGGCGTCCGACGAGAATGACTTTATTGATGCTGCCGGCCATGGGGCCTCCTTGTGGCGTGGCGAATATTAGGGACGCGGCGCGAGCTTTTCCAGCTCGGCCAGGGCGTCTTCGAGTTGGTACGAGGCCTGGTCGGCAGCCTTGGCGTCGCGCTCGCCAAGCGCCCCTTCCAGGGCGGCCTTGGCCGCCGTGACCTTGTCCAGGGCCGGGGCCAGCGCCTGACGCTCAGGGGCCGGCAGATCGCCCAGGCGCACCTTGTCGTCAAGCGTCGCGGCCAATTCGATCAGCCCGCGATGGCTGTCGGCCGGGGTGGCCTCCACCGGCCAGGCCAGGGCATACAGTTTGGGGTAGCGCTTCTCGGCCGCCTCGGCGTCAAAGGTCTGGGCTATGACGCGAATCTGCAGATACTCGCCCATGAACTACTCCTTTTCCTCCCAGTCCGTGCGAACCCTGTTGACCACGTCCTGGATAAGGTCGGTCTGGTCGGCCGGACACACGCCCACAAGGGGCGCGCCCTGGTCCACGTTCTGGTCGTGCTGGAAGTAGACGGCATAGATGATGCCTTCGGGACCTTCGTAGAGCAGCGGTTTTTCCCGCTTCATGCGCGAAACGATAAAGAGTTCCAGGCCGGGCTTGACCGTGACCGAACGCGGCCCCGACGCCTTGACCTTTTTGTCGATGCTCGGAATAAAATAGTACTTGGCCCGCTCCGGGGCGCAGAAGAGATAGAGCACCTTTTGCAGGATATTGGCGATGACCTCGTCTTTGGACAGGTAGTGGCGGATGACCACCAGCGGCGTGCCGGCCTCGACGAAGCGGCCTTCATATTCGCGGTTGACGACCCCGACGATGCCCTTGGCGTTGGCGAAAAGCGGCTTGTCGTTGTTTTCCCGGGTCAGTTTGGCCAACAGCGTGCCCGGCTTTTCGCCGTAGACGCCGGTGATGCCGGTCACATGGGAACCGACTTCGATGCCGGCGAAGGTGGCCACGCCGGTATGGGGAGCGGCCACCACGATTTCCTCGTAGGGCGCGGCCTTGATATTTTCAAGCAGGGCTTTGACGTCGATCACAAGTAGCATCCCCCGTCGGCCGCTGGCGGCGCGACATTGGCAATTTACGGCTCTTTACAATGCGGCGGAGTGCGTCGCAAGCCAAATCGGATGTGCCTTTCCGGCCGGTGGCCGGATTGTCCCGGCAGGGGCGGGAGAACAGCGAGCGCTGCGTTCGCAACGCAGCGGTCCTGCGGCGCATCCCCCACTCTTTCAAGGGGGGGCCGGGGATCACCCCCCGGGGGCCGGAGCAGCGGCGGTTCCCGGCAAGCCCAAGCAGCACCGGCCACAGTCTCCCGGCCGACCGGATCTCACGGGCAAACCACCCGTTTAACCCTTTTCCCCTTTGCAGGGGTCCGGGGGGATCATCCCCCCGGCCGCCGGAGGCCTCTTCCCTCTTCTCCCTTCACCCTTCGCTCACCGATAATACAAATTCCGGCCGCCAATGGTCAGGAGCACCTGCTTGAGATTCTTGCGAATCTCGCGGCGGTCCCAGATGCCCTGGATATGGCCCCGGGCCAGGGCGTTATGGGCCTGGTGGTAGTCCGGCGGGATGTCGACGCCGGTGGTCTCCCGGATGACGCCCGGTCCGGCGAAGCCGATATTGGAGGAGCGCACGGCGAACTGGTAGGGCGAGCAGCCGAGGAAGCTGGCCACCGGGCCGGCGTAGGAGTTGGTGTCGTACAGGACCACGTAAAGCCCGCCGGCCTCGATGTAGCGCCGCACGGCCAGGGTGACCCGCGGCATCTGGATCAGGCCGTTTAGGCTTTCCTGGATTCGGATGCCGGCCGTGCCGTGGACATAGGCCAGGAAGGGATAGTGGCGGCGGCGCGCCCGGGCCAGAGCCCGGATGAACTTTTCGCCTTCGGCCGCGCCGACCGAGCCGCCCCGGAAGGCGGAATAGAGCACGGTGGAGACGAGCTTTATGCCCTCGATCTTGGCGTCGATGGAGACGCAGCCGGATTTGAGGCCGGTTTTTTTCTTGGCCGCGTCGAGCTTTTCCTCGAACCCGGGATAGTCCAGCGGGTTTCCGGCCTCGATTTCGGCGTCGTAGTCAACGATAGACCCGGCGTCAAAGACGTTGCCCATGACCCACTGGTATTCCATGGGAAAATGGTGGCCGCAATTGACGCACACCCCGGCAAAGTCGCCGTAGAGGTCCGGGGCCCAGAGGTCGGGGCAACCGTAGGTCTTGGCTCCGGGGCAGGTGACGGCCCGGTCTTCGGCCGCCTTGGGGCTGACGTAGCTCCAGCCGAATTCCTCCAGGCAGGCGCCCTGCTCGGGCTGGGAGAGTTCGGTGAGCATCCGGCTTTTTTCCGGGTCGCAGACCACGGGCGCGTTCTTGTCGCGGGTCTTGCGCAGCGGCGCAGTCAGCTTGTGGGCAACGAGGCGCAGTTCGGCTTCGAGGTCGCCGGCGGCCTTGGCCAGATTCTTGGTGTGTTTGCGCAGAAAATCGTAGCGGATAAAGGAATAGCCCGACCAGGCCAGGCTTTTGGCCCGGGAGGCGATGCGCTGGCCCGAGGGCCGGCCGTCGCGGAAGGCTGTTTCGGCCATGCGGCGGTATTTGCAGTAGCGTTTCCAGACGAGGCGGTCGGCAGCGGCATCGTCAAGGGTCCAGCGCACGAACATGTTGTCGGCGTCGTTGCCCTTGCGCCGCGAGGCCACCAAGGCCCGAAATAGCTTGAAGCCGGCGATGCCGAGGAACACCTGATCCGTGGCCTGGATGACTTCCTGGCGCAGGGTCTTGAAGAAATCGTAGTGATGCGGCCGCGCGCCCAGGGCCGGCTCTTCGAGGACCTTGTCGATATAGCCCATGCGCAGGTTGTCGGCAGCGGTGATGTTGAGCCGTTTGGCGCACTCGGCAATGAGTTCCGGGACCACGCGCTGGCCCTGGCGGATGCCGGACTCGATGGCGGCCGCGCCCTCGGGGGAGATGACGGAATAATAGCCGCGCGAGAGCATCATGCGCACGTCGGACAGGCCGATGGCCTCGGCCCCGCCGGAGCCGCCCTCGGAAATGACCGACACCACCGGCACCCGAAGGCCGCCCATCTCATAGAGATTGCGGGCGATCTGCTGGGCCGCGCCGGGATAGTCCTCCACCGGGAACGCGCCGGGGGTAAAGACATAGGTGTGGATCGGGATGCGCTCGGTCTCGGCCACCTTCATGTATTGCAGGGCCTTGGCATTGCCCCAGGGCTTGACCGAACCGCCGTTGCGAAATTCCTGGCCGTGGCCCTTTTCCTGGCCGATGACCATGACCGGCTGGTTGACCACCTTGTCGCCCTGGCGGCGGGTGATGTAGGCCCGGGCGATGAGCATGCTCGGATCGATGGAGTATTCGTCCTGGCCGCCGATCTCGGTGTAGTTGTCGTAGACGTTTTCCAGGATGTCTTTGAGCGACACCCGGGCCGGGTGGCGCACGATGCGGACCATATCCATGGGCACGAGTTCTTCGTCGAGTTTCTTTTCCAAAAACTCGAAAAGATCCTCGATCTGCCGGACCATCTGCGCCTTTTCGCCCGGGGAGGCCGCGCCCTCGCGGCCGGAGAACTCGTCGAGCCGCGCCTGCATCAACGCGATATTGGCGTTTTCCCGGCCGCCGAAGATGTCCTTGATATAGTTCAGGCGATCGGTCAGTTCGACCACACGCTTTTCAATTTCCATAATGCGTCTTCCCGAAAACGCCCGCGTTGGAGGCAGCGGACGTTAAAATTGCAGGATCGTGGCGGTTTTTTCCCGCAGGAAACGGACGTTGGACTTGAGTTCCGTTCCCGTGCCGTCAGCCCCGGACAAGGTCAGCTCGTCAAGATACTCCACGCCCCGTTTCTTGGCCTCGGCCAAGTCCTTGCCCCAGACAATGGCCAGGGCGAGGTTGGGATCGTATTCGGTGGGAATCTCGTAGGGCGCGTCCATGGGGATGTGGGTGTGCAGGGAGGCATAGGGCAGGGTCGGGGCCAGGAACTGGTCAATGCGTCCCACCCAGGGGGTGAACCGGTTGGCCGGGTCCTCGGCAATGATGCGGTACTCGATGCCAACGCCCTCAAAAGTGATGTCGGACTGGTCGTAGCCGATGGGATCGCCCAGACCCAGGCGGATCTGTTCGGCGATGATGTTGACGCCGCCCTGGCCGCGCACGCGCGAAATGGCTGCCGACACCCCGTTTTCCACCTGGATGCGGGTGTTGACTTCCATGAGGAAGGGCTGGCCCGTGGGCGAGACGATCCACTCCCAGGTGCCGACGTTGTCGTAGCCGGTCTCTCTGGCCATGGCCAGGGAGTAGCCCACGATATCGTCAAGGACCTTGGCCGCGTCAAAGGCGTAGCTGACCTCGCCGGGGCGGAAGCCCGGGGCGATTTCCACGCGCTTTTGCCGGCCGGTGGACTGGATGGTGCAGTTGCGCGTGCCGAAATGGACAATGCCCTTGCCGGTCCGGTCGGCCACGATCTGGACTTCGAGGTGGTTGAAATCGAAGATGCGCTGTTCGATCAGCACGCCCTCGTCGTGGAACTGGCGCTTGGCATAGTTGCGGATGCGCCGGTACACGGTCTTGAATTGCTCGATGTCGTAGATTTCCTCGATGCCCATGCCGCCGCCGCCGGCCGAGGCCTTGACCAGGACCACGGAATTGCTGATGCCCTGCTCGGCCTGGAAGGCGAACAGGGTTTCGGCGATCTCCTCGGCCTCCAGCTCGTCGTAGACGGGCCGGTCGGAACCGGGAACGGTGGGGATGGACAGGCTGCGGGCCAGACGCTTGGTGTTGATCTTGTCGCCAAGCGACCGGATGATGCGCCAGGTCGGTCCGATAAAGATCAGGCTGCGCTTGCGTTCGGCCACCCGACGGGCAAAGCGGAAATCCTCGGCGAAAAAGCCGTAGCCGGGATGGATGGCGGTTGCTCCGGCGTGGTCGGCCACGGCCAGAATTTCATTGGCGTCATGGTAGGAGCTGACGCGGTAGGCCGCGTCAGGGCCGCCGAGCGACCGGGCCAGGGCCAGATGGCCCGAGGCTTCGTCGGCCCGGGTGTAGACGCAAACAAAATCCAGGCCGAGCGAAACGCAAGCCTGGATGATGCGAATGGCTATTTCGCCCCGGTTGGCCACCAGGACTTTATGTTTTTTCGTCGACACGATCGGTCTTTTTATCCTCAGGGTTTTCGGCGTCCTCGCGCGATCTGCGCAAATCGATGCGCCGCTTTTGAATCTCCAGGATCAGCTTGTCGAGCCAGGCTTCCTGCCGCAAACCGAGCGCGCCAAAGGCCAGTCCGACAAGGCCGGCGTCGGCCCGGCGAACCACCGTGGCCGGCAGTCCGGCAATGAGTTCCCGTGGGCCGATGCCCAGGGCCAGACGGCAGACGCGTCCGGCAACAAGCCGTCCTTCGGCGTCGACCAGGGCCACGCCCGAGGCGCTGACGTCATGGACGACATACACCGTATTCTCATCGTCAAGGCGGGCCACGAGGCCCTTCACGCGCTCACGATGGGCCGCTCGTTTGCCGCCCTCGCCTTCCAGCTGGAACGTGACGTCCATCATACCCCGCCTCCTATTCGCCGATCCAGCGTTCCAACACAAACTCCACGCGTTGATTCCTGGCCCGGTGATCGGGGGTGTCGTTGGGGTAGAGGGGTTCTAAATCAGCTAATCCGGTGGCTGTCAATCGGTTGGGGGCCATCCCCAGGGAGACGAGATAGCGCAAAACGGCAACTGCCCGTAACGACGAGATTTCCCAGTTGTCCCGAAACCGGCTGCCGCCTCCCGGCGGGGCGTCATCGGTGAACCCCCGGATATTGATCCGTTCGCCGGAGGTTTTAATGAGAAATTCAAACATGGTGCGAATTCTGGCCTTGCCCTCGTCGGTGAGATCCACGCCATCCTTGGGGAACAGCACGCCGGCCGGGAAATTGACTGTGATCTTACCAGCTTCCAGGGTGGCCGCAACAACGCCCTCAAGCCCTTTGCTGGACACGAAGGAGCGGAACTGGTCGTAGACGCGCCGCTGCTCGCCGATAATGCGCTGCTTGATCTTGGCCTGTTCCACCAGCACATTCATGTCGCCGGAGGAAATCGGAGCCATGGTCGCGCCGCTGTCCTTGCCGCCCAACGCCGACTTGACCGAGGACACCGATTCCGAAAATTTCTTCGAGTCGACGCTGGACATGGAAAAAAGCAAAATAAAAAAGCTCATCAACAACATGGACATGTCTGCCAGGGAAATGAGCCAGTGATGGGACGGCCCGGATTCCTCGCGCTCTTCCCCCAGGGCGTCGTAGTCGTCATCGGCCATAATGGCGGTCCTTGGGCGGTACGAAAGAAGAGAGCTTTTCGTAAACCAGACGGGGGTTGTTGTTCTCCAGGATGCACTTGGCCCCTTCGAAGATGATTTCAAGCTGGAGCGTCTCGTTAAGCGTTCTGGAGCGGAGTTTGCCGGCCACGGGCAGGAAAAAGAGGTTGCACAACAGCGCCCCGTAGAAGGTGGCCGTGATGGCCACGGCCATGGCCGGCCCCAGACTCTTGGGGTCATCAAGGCGGGAGAACATTTGGACCAGACCAATCAAGGTGCCGACCAGTCCGAAAGCCGGGGCGTACCCGGCCAGAGACTTGAACACCGCCTCGCCCACGGCGTGGCGCTGCTTCATGGAACCGATCTCGATACGCAAGGTCTCACGGATGAGACTTGGGTTGGCGTTGTCGGCAATGAGCTGGCAGGCTTTTTTCAGGATGGCGTTGTCGGTCTGGATGTTCTCCAGGGCGATCAGGCCCTCGCGGCGACTGATCTCGGCGATGCGCACCATCATGTCGACCACTTCGGCGTCACGGACTTTGCGCGAGGAAAAAATCTGCAGCATGGCCGAGAAGGCCTGAAAGACTTCCTGAAAGGGATAGGTGACGCAAATGGAAGCCAACGAGCCGCCAAAAACGATCATGATGGCATGTATGTTCAGAAAAGGGCCAAGCGTACCGCCCATAAAAATGGCGCCAAGCACCATGAAAATGCCTACGATCAGGCCAAGAAAAGTGGCAATATCCATGGATCCGTCCGTATTGGCGGGGTATTTATGTAACGGCGTCGACGGAAAAGGCATCCCTTTCCCGAGACGCCGGTCCCATGCTACGACGGCAGGCAACGGGGGTTATTCTTATGTATTATAACGATGATGTAAAGCGCGCCACCGAAGCGGCGGCCTCGCGGCTCGGGTCGATCCCGGCGCAGTGCGTGGGCCTGGTGTCCGGCACGGGCCTTGGCGGCATCGCCGCCGCCCTGGCCGACCGCCGGGAAATCGCCACCGCAGACCTTCCGGGCTTTCCCCGGTCCACGGCCCCAAGCCATGCCGGCCTTCTGGCCCTGGGACGGATCGAATCCAAACCGGTGCTGCTCCTCTCCGGCCGGCTGCATCTGTACGAAGGCCACTCCCCCAGCGACGTGGCCTCCGGCGTGCGCCTGCTGGCCGGACTGGGCGTCAAGACCCTGGTGCTGACCAACGCCGCCGGGGCCCTCGATCCCCACTTCGCCGCCGGCGGCCTCATGCGCATCACCGATCACATCAACCTGACCGGGAAAAACCCCCTGACCGGCCCCAACGACGACGGAGCCGGACCGCGTTTCCCGGACATGAGCCAGGCCTACAGCCGACGCCTGGGCGAGCTTGCCGACGCCAAGGCCCTGGAACTGGGCATCCGGCTGGAACGCGGCGTCTACGCCGGGGTGGCCGGGCCAAGCCTGGAAACGCCGGCCGAAACCCGGATGCTGCGCCTGCTTGGAGCCGATGCGGTCGGCATGTCCACCGTGACCGAGGTCATCGCCGCCCGACATCTGGGCCTTTCCGTGCTGGCCATCTCCTGCCTGACCAACCTCAATCTGCCCGACTGCATGGCCGAAACCACCCTGGAAGCCGTCATCGCCACGGCCAAACAAGCCGAAGGCAACCTGACGCGGCTACTGACCTCCGTTATTCCAGCATGTTAGGAAAGGAAAAAGAAGAGAAGACGCCTCCGGCGGCCGGGGGCCCAGGCCCCCGGACCCCCAACCGGAAGAAGCTCTTTCGGGGGTTCGCGGCGCTGGCGGCACTCTGGGTCGCTTCAGAAAACGGGAAATGAAACGCGCTCAGAAATACTTCTCTCGCAATGACAACGTCTTGAGGGGTCCCCTGACCGGCGTTCGGCAACCCACCGTTCTTGCGACTTGTTGTCGAGTTGGAATTATACTAATTCCTCTGTAATCATGAGAAGCACGTCGTTGGTATTCACCGTGAGTTGGCCCCAGCCGAATAAAGGAGACCCAATTTCATGAAAACCACACTGCCGAAGGTCCTTCTGAGCACGATGCTTGTGCTCGCGTTGCTCCCTCTCCTTACAGCCCACGCGGACATAGGCCTCACTTCATCCGAAATTGAGGCCATCGCCGAGGAAGGCTTCATCTACGGTCTCCCTATCGTCATGAACTATGGGGTGATGAACGAATACGTCGTCAACCGCGATTCCGGCCAGTTCAAGGCCCCGTTCAACCACATCAAAAACGAGGCGCGCGTCTTCACCTACAAAGACACTGCGATCATCACGCCAAACAGCGACACGCCTTACTCGTTGCTGTGGCTCGACCTACGGGCGGAGCCAATTGTCCTGTCCGTTCCCGCTGTGGAAAAGGGCCGTTACTACTCGGTGATGCTTGAGGACGGCAACACATTCATTTACGGCTACATCGGAAGCCGCGCCACCGGGTCCGAAGCGGGCGACTATATGGTTGTCGGCCCAGGCTGGAAGGGAGAGACCCCGAAAGGGATCAAGAAAGTTTTTCACTCCACCACCCAATTCTCGCTGGTGGCCTACCGCACCCAGCTCTTCAATCCGCAAGACATGCCAAACGTGGTGAAAGTCCAGTCCGGTTACGGCGTGAAACCGCTCTCCGCGTTCCTCGGCCAGCCAGCCCCCGGCCGGGCGCCGAAGATCGATTTCCCGAAGTTCAGCAAAGAAATGGTGAAAACGAAATTTTTCGACTACCTGGATTTCTCGCTCCAATTCGCGCCTGCCGGTCCCGAGGAAAAGGAAATTCGCGCGAAGCTCGCCAAGATCGGAGTTGGCTCGGGCAAGACCTTCAACTTTGACGCGCTCTCTTTAGAGCAAAAGAAAGCAATGGCGGCAGGCATGGAGGACGGCAAAGCCAAAATCGCAGAATACCTCAAGACGCAGCTGATTCGGTTAAATGGCTGGGAGCTCAGCAACTTTTTTGGGGATCGCGCCTTTTTCAACGGCGATTGGCTGAAACGCGCTGCAGGGGCGCAAGCGGGAATCTATGGCAACGAGTCCATCGAAGCCGCCTATCCGCTGGCCACAAGACTGGCCGACGGCTCGCCGCTCGATGGAAGCAAGAGCAACTACACGCTCACCTTTCCGGCCAATGAATTCCCGCCGGTAAACGCCTTCTGGTCGGTGACCATGTACGACGGCCAGACCCAGTTTCTGATCAAGAACAAGATCAACCGCTACCTGATCAATTCGCCGATGCTGCCGGACTTGAAAAAGAACGCCGATGGATCGTTGACGCTCTACATTCAAAAGGACAGCCCGGGAGCCGAAAAAGAAAGCAACTGGCTCCCTGCCCCCGATGGTCCGATCTACCTCGCCATGCGCCTCTACTGGCCGCGCGTGGAGTCCCCGACGATCCTGCCGATCGGCAAGGGCGACTGGAAGCCGCCGGTTATCGTGCAGAGCAAGTAATCAAAGCACAATCGGTGGCGGCGGGCGCTGCAATGTCCCACGAGCCCCCCTCCCGGCAAAGGCCCGGTCATCCGTCAAACCCGATGGAGAACCGGGCCTTTGCTCCTCCCGTCAACGCGTACGCGGGTCTTTTTGGCGCAGGCGGTCGGGGGGCACGGGGGCGATGCGGTCGTAAACGTCGTTGGCCCGGGTCCACCAGCCGTCCACCGGCTTGGCGGCGAACTCCAGGCGCGTGACGAACTTGATGGACTTGTAGGCCAGGTCATAGGGCGAAAGGAGCCGCAGCGGTGCGCCATGGGCCAGAGGCAGGGGTGCGCCTCCCAGGTTCAGGGCCAGCAGGCAGTCCATGGCCGGGTGCAGCAGATCGGCCAGGGGCAGGCATTCGACATAATGGTCAAGGCCCTCGGGCCGGGATCGGGTCCGGCCCAGGGCGTGAAAGATCACGTAGCGCGCCTCGGGTTTGGGACCAACCAGCGCGGCAATGGTCGCCGGGCGCACCCCGCTCCAGGCCAGATCGGCCACGGACCAGCCCTCGACGCAGTGGAAATCCACGGTCTGGGAGACCTGGGGCAAAGCGCCAAGGGCGGCATAATCCAGGCTGGCCGGACGATCCACCAGCCCGTCCACGGTCAGAACGTAGGGGTTGGCCGCCCCGCCCTGGCGCACAAGTCCGGTTGCGGCATCAAAGGTGAAATCCTCGATCTCCACCGTGCGCGTCGGCAGCGCGGCAATGAAATAAGCCCAGGCCCGGGCCGGCAGATGCCCCACGGCAACGGCGGCTCCAAGCAGTTTGAGCGCCAGTCGTCTGGTGATGCGCGTCATGGTCGGGCTCCCCGCTTTCCGGTCCCGGGTTCGGCAAATCCCACCGCTCCCCGGCGACCGAGTTGGCGCAAAAATTCCGCTACCGCCAGTCGGGCCTCATTGGCGTCCAAGCCGTAGCGGGCGGCCAGGGCGGCGGCAATTTCCCCCACCGTCGCCCGGCCGTTGATGTGTTGCCACACAAACGTGCCCACGGCGTCGAGTTCCACGGTTTTTCGCAGTACCCGGCCGTCCCAGGCTCCGAACCGCTTGGCCAGCCCGGCCAGGGCCGGTCGCACGGACACGGGCACGGACAGGCGCACCAGCCCGTCCGACGTGCTGCTTTGCTCCACGTCGCGGCTGGCAACCGGGGCCAGGGCCATGGCCGCATCCCGGCTCATGACCGGGACCGGAGGTTTTTTCGATCTAAAGGGAAACACAGCGCCCCGCTGTTTCGGCCAGCCAGCCGGCATCGATGGGTTTGGGACCGGAGGCTGCCGCGCCAAGGAGCTTGTCCACGGTCGTGTCGTGACGCAGCACGGCCAGCCGGGCCGGCCGGCCCAAGGCCCGGGCGATGCGGGACACCCAGCCCGTGTCCTGGCGTTCGGCCAGCCACACGGCCGGAGACCGGCCCATGGAGGCCGTGGTTGCGCCGGCGTCGGCCTCGAAACCGAAGGTCTGGGCCGCCAGCCGGGGCAGCTCGCTGCGGGCCAGCAACACCTCGGCCGGAGCCAGCCGCACGACGTCCAGGCGGTTGCGCCCTTTGGCAAAAGTCAGGCTGAAGCGGCCCGGGACGAACTGAAAGGCGGAAAGCAGGTAGTCCGGCGGCGGCACATAGGCCAGACCATAGAGGGCAAAGGCCGGCGGTCCGGGTTCGTGATGGGCCAGGCTGCCCAGCACGGCGGCGATTTCCGCCACCCGGGCGGGACTTGGCCCGTCCGGGCCGCCGTAGCCTTGAAAGATGGCGGCCAGACCACAGTCCGGACAAAACAGCGCAGCCCCGCAGCCGGCGTGCTGCCCGGTGGTCCAGGTGATGGGCATGGATTCAAAATCGGCCAGCCGGCGCGTCCAGGCCGTTGGCAGGGCCTCGGCCTGTCTGGCCCGGCCCTTGGGCGTCATGGCCCGAAAGGCGGATTCCATGCCTTCCCGGCCGGCGTTTCGCCGCCATTTGAGTTCAAAGGCCGGACCGCTGCCGTCTTCAAAGAGCAGATAGCCAAGCCCCAGACGGGTCGGCCGCCAGTCCGCCGGCACCTGCAGGCGGACGCCGTTCCAGGCCACCGGCGTGACAGAAGTCGTATCGGGCGTCATGGCCGCAGTCTAGGCCATGGACCGGCCCGGGGCAAGGGACGCAGCGACAGCTTAGCGCGGAGCCAGGAGGATGAGGGCGCTGCCGGCCAGACACAGGGCCGCGCCGGCCAGATCAAAGCGGTCCGGGGACTGCCCCTCGACAACATGCATCCAGACCAGGGAGGCCAGGATGTAGATGCCGCCGTAGGCGGCGAAGATGCGTCCGGCCGCAGCGGCCTCCACCCGGGTGAGCGCCAGGGCGAAGGCGGCCAGGGAGGCCAGTCCGGGCACAATCCACCAGGGCGAACGGCCAAGGCGCAGCCAGGCGTAGAAGGCGTAGCAGCCGGCGATTTCGCCCACAGCGGCCAGCGCATACCAGAATGCGGTGCGAACCATGGCGTCAGGCTGCGCTGTACAGACAAAAATGTCCAGCATCCTTTCCAGGAAGGATTGCCGGACCGGCCGCCGACAAACCACGCCGGACAACTGCGTCACAACCCGCGTTTGCAGGCCAGCCACCGGCGGGAGGCGGCGCTTAATGCGGCAAACAGCGTCCGGGAGCCTGCGTTGCCGTGACGCACGGCAGCCGACGGTGTCCGGACAGAGCAAAAGGGTGCGATCGTTCTTTATGCGCTCCAATGGGGACAATCGCAAGAATTAACAATAACGACAACATTACTAACTTGAAATGTTACAAAAACCTGTCTTTGCGCTACTGAAGGCGGGCGTCTGGCATTGAAAATTGTTCACAGTTCCTGACTGCGACACACTTGACACCAAACTGTACGACAAAAATGTAGCAAACCCTGGATTTCTCCGAAAGTCACGCGCAGGAATCAAGAAAATCGTTTTATTACAGGCCATTTTAAACGTGGCCCCAACATTGCAAGATCCTTTACAGACACAACAACGCAATAGTCCCCGGAGGCCCCCCATGTTTACTCCCTTCGATTCCTCCTAACCGGTCCGGCGACACGCCGCGTGGCGGCAATCGGTGCATAGCCGACGCTCCTGTCGGTAGAACCCCAGGCTTCGGAGAGAAACATGAAAAAAGGCATCCTCACACTGCTTCTGGCCCTCTTTGTAACCACGCTGGCCCTGCCGCTGACGGCACTGGCCGACGACGCCGCAACGCCGCCTCCGGCTTCCGATCCCTCCGGCGCGTCTATCGGCACTGCCGCCGACGTCATCGGCGCCACGGCGGGCGCGCCCACCAAGGAAGAGATGGAAGCGCTGTCCCCCAAGGAACCCCTGGCCGCCAAACTGGCCGACGTCGTCGGCCATAACCGCATCGCCATCAACATGGTCTGGACGCTCATTTGCGGCTTCCTGGTCATGTTCATGCAGGCCGGCTTCGCTTTGGCTGAAACAGGCTTTACCCGGGCCAAAAACGCCGGCCACACCATGGCCATGAACATGATGGTCTACGGCATCGGCATGCTCGGCTACTGGATCTGCGGCTTTGCCCTGCAGATGGGCGGCGTAGGCGGCGTGGCCACCCTCGGCGGTGCCCAGGCCCTGGCCAACGAGTTCACCATCACTATCGGCGGCAACGAGTTCGGCCTGTTCGGCACCACCGGCTTTTTCCTGTCCGGCGTGTCCTATGATGCCGTCATCTTCTCGGTGTTCCTGTTCCAGATGGTCTTCATGGACACCACCGCCACCATCCCCACCGGCACCATGGCCGAGCGCTGGACCTTTAAGTCCTTCGTCATCTACGCCTTCTTCATCTCCATGTTCGTCTATCCCCTCTACGCCAACTGGGTCTGGGGCGGCGGCTGGCTGTCGGTTCTGGGCAAGATGTACGCCCTGGGCCACGGCGTGGTGGACTTCGCCGGTTCCTCGGTAGTGCACATGACCGGCGGCGTGGCCTCCCTGGCCGGCGGCATCGTGCTTGGGCCGCGTCTTGGCAAATACCGTGAAGACGGCACCCCGGTGGCCATCCCCGGCCACCACATCCCCATGGCCGTGGCCGGCTGCTTCATCCTGGCCTTCGGCTGGTTCGGCTTCAACGCCGGCTCCACCCTGGCCGGCGGCGACCTGCGCATCGGCGTCATTGCCGTCAACACCATGCTGGCCTCGGCCGCCGGCGCGTTCAGCTCCATGCTCTACATGTGGACCTTCTACGGCAAGCCCGACATCTCCATGTCCGCCAACGGCCTGCTGGCCGGTCTGGTGGCCATCACCGCCCCCTGCGCCTTCGTCAACTCTGTCTCGGCCGTGATCATCGGCGGGATTGCCGGCCTGCTGCTGTGTGTCAGCGTCTTTTTTGTCGAGCGCACCCTCAAGGTTGACGATCCGGTCGGCGCCATCTCGGTCCACGGCGTCAACGGCGCTTTCGGCCTGCTGTGCGTTGGCCTTTTCGCCGACGGCACCTACGGCGACGCCTTAAACGGCGTGGCCGGCGGCGTCACCGGCCTGTTCTACGGCGACGGCAGCCAGCTTATGGCCCAGTTGATCGGCATCATCACTAACTTTGTGTTTGTCTTTATCGTCATGTATGCCTTCTTCAAGGTGCTGAACATGATCATTCCCATTCGTGTGAAGCCTGAACACGAGCTGGAAGGATTGGATCAGCATGAAGTGGCCGTGTCTGCCTATCCGGAATTCGTCCTGCAGAAAACCCATCGTTAAGCACGGGGAATCCCATGAAAAAAATTGAAGCTATCATCAAGCCGTTCAAGCTCGACGAAGTCAAAGACGCCCTGGACGCGCTTGGCGTGCATGGCCTGACCGTCACCGAAGTCCGCGGCTACGGCCGCCAGAAGGGACATGTCGAGGCCTACCGCGGCATTGAGTATCAGGTGCAGTTCAACGCCAAGGTGAAAATCGAAGTGGTCGTGGCCGACGGTATGGCCGAGAAGGTTGTGGCCGCCATCCGCGAAACGGCCAACACCGGGGCCATCGGCGACGGCAAGATCTTCATCTATTCCCTGGAAGGCGTGGTGCGCATCCGCACCGGAGAAACCGGCGACGCGGCCATCTAGCGCCCAAGCGCCCCTGTGAAAACGCAAAGGGAACGCCGGCAACGGCGTTCCCTTTTTGCATCTGCCCCACCCCGCCTGGAGAGCTTGACTTAGGTCATGGACTGCGCGCCGCCCGCCGGGCAGACTGCCCCCCAAGGAGGACGCACCATGCCAACCGACCACTCCCCGGCCCGGCCCCCGGCTATGGATGCCATGGACGTCGAAGACATTCTGGACGCCATGCGCCGTTTGGGCGGCTATGTGGATATTTCCCCGGCCGACGCCCTGGCCCTGTACCGGCTGGCCTACGCCCACGCCAGTGCCCGACTGGCCCGCGACGTCCCTGTGGCCGAGATCATGACCCGCGACGTCGCGGTGGTCGCGCCCGGAGCCACAGCCCGGGAGGCCGCCCGAATCATGGCCGCCGCCGGCGTTTCGGGACTGCCGGTCGTCTCCGGCCGGACAGTGGTCGGCGTCGTATCAGTCAAGGATCTGCTGCGCCTGCTCGCTCTGCCCGGCGACGCCAGCCCGGCCGCCCTGGCCGCCCGGCTTCTGGCCCCGGCCGATTGCTCGGCCCCAGCGCCGGCCCCGCCTCCGGGCGACGCCCCGGTCTCGGCCCTCATGACCAGCCCGGCCGTGGTCATCGGCCCGGACACGCCGCGCAGCCAGGCGGCGGCCCTCATGGCCGCGAAAGGCTGCAACCGCCTGCCTGTGGTCGACGCCAACGGCCTGTGCGGCCTGGTCAGCCGGGCCGATGTGGTCGGTTCCTGCCGGGGGCGCCCGGGGAGTGCGGCTTATGAACTTTTTTGCCAAAATGCGCGGGGCCGGGACCAGCCCGCCCCGGGTCGGCGCGGCGGAAATCGTCTGGTCGTTTCTCGGGGCCGCAGGCGGCATCGGGGCGGTTGCCTGGCTGCACCAGCGCGTGGCCGATCCAGCCGGCCTGACCATGCTGCTCGGCTCCTTCGGGGCCTCGGCGGTGCTCCTCTACGGCGCGCCCAAAAGCCCGCTGGCCCAGCCGCGAAACCTGATCGGCGGCCATGTCGTTTCGGCTCTGGTCGGGGTCAGCGTCGGGCTGGCCGTGCCGGGACCCCAGTGGCTGGTCTGCGCCCTGGCCGTGGCGTTGGCCATTGCCCTCATGCACGCCACCGGCACCCTCCATCCCCCGGGCGGAGCCACGGCCCTTATCGCGGTCAGCGGCGGCCCCAAGATTGCCGCCCTGGGCTATCTTTACGTGCTGTTTCCGGTGCTCTCCGGGGCGCTGGTCATGCTGGCCGTGGCCCTTGTCGCGGTCAACGCCGCCCCGACCCGCCGCTATCCCGAATACTGGCTGTAACGGCCTGCTGCAGCATGGCGCGCACGTCCAACGGCGCGGGCTTGTCCCTGCCCGCGCCGGCGGCCTGCGCCCGGCGTCACGGCAGCCATTCGGGCCCAGACACGGCCGATGGACCCAATCCCCACGCTGCCTTGAGACGAATCTGGCGCGGGCGGAATTTTTCCTCTACAGGGGAAAGGACAGGCTGCACCAAAGCCGCAGTACCCGGACTGGCTGCAACAGCAGATCGGAGGGAGAGACAATGGCGACGTGGTTTTCAACCCGCCTGCGGCAGGTGGAGGAGCTTTTGGAGCATATTGACCAGCCGGAGGCTGTTGTCGATATCATGGCCATCCTGGAGGCCGCGCCCATTGAACTCAATACGGTCTGTCGCCTCCACCTGTATGCCGAGACCCTGCCCATGGCCCAGCAATGCCCGCTCACCCTGGCGCAACGGCATATGCACTTCCTGTGGGACGCCTTTGACAAACTCCCGCTGAGTCTGGTGGTCCCCTTCTCGATCCCCTTTCGCCGCCTGCTGGCGCGTCGGCTGTTCGCCGCATGCGGCGCGGCCTTTACCGCAGAAGAGAATGTGCGTTTCAATTTCGCCCCGCTGCTTCGTGTTGGCGACGGCGTCTTTATCAACCGCAACGTCTTTCTCGACACCAAGGGCGGCATCACTCTCGGGCATGGCGTGGCTTTGGCCGAAGATGTGCGGATCATCACCCACACCCATGGCGAAGCGTCGCATATTGAGCGGATCTACAAACCGGTTGCGGTGGGGGATTACGCCAAGGTTTACTCCGGGGCCATGTTGTTTCCCGGCGTGACCGTCGGCCGACAAGCCATTGTTGCCGCCGGTTCCCTGGTTGTCCACGACGTGCCGGAGAACATGGTGGTGGCTGGCCGGCCGGCAAAGATTTTGCGCGAGCGCCGCACCGACGGCAAAGAAGGCGAGGCGCTCGACCACATCTGGTTATTTTAGGATTGGATGGGACGCCGGAAGCCGTGACGGGCAGCAATAAATAGGTTGGCTGTGGGTCAGGGCCGGCCTGAGGCCAAAGCCCACCCCAGGCAGGGAGGGTCCGGGAGGGGGTTACCCCCTCCCGGCCGCCGGAGGCACTCTTCCCCCTCCTCCCCTCTCCCGCTTACAACTCAAGCTCCAGGCGCAGGTTGTCGCGCAGTACGGTGTAGCGGTCGTCGGGCACCCGCTCGGTCACCCGGAACCCGGCTTTTTCATAGAGCCGGCGCGAGGCGGGCAGACCGTCCACGGTCCAGAGAAAGACCTTGGCCAGGCCCTGCTCCCGGCACCAGGCGAGCGCCTCGGCCAACAGCGCCTTGCCGGCCCCGCAGCCGTGGCAGTCCGGGTCGACGATGAAAAAACGCAGCTGTGCCCCCTCGGGCAACCGGCGGCGGCCGTAGATGGCAATGGTCCCGATACAGCGGCCATCTTGGTTGGCCGAGAGCAGCAGATCAAAGCGCTCGTCGTAGCCTTCCATAAATTCGCCGAACTCCCGGGCAATGAGCGACTCAAACGGCGCACCTGACCCCCAGGCCTCGGCGTAGTAGCGGCCATGGAGTTCCGCAGCCCGGCCGATCACTCCGGGGAGGTAGCCTCGATGGATGTGAAATTCCGCATCGGACGGGGCACGCCCGGCCTCCTCACAACGACTTGCGGCAAACGACATCAGGCACCTCCAGGATAGGGCTTGGCCCCGGCCCAAAGCTGCTCAAAGGCCAGATTGAGCATGGCGGCCACACCCCGGTTATGGATGACCACGGCCGTAAAACTCGGCGGCCCTCCGGCCGGGTCCTGCATGGACAACAGCACGGTCTCGTCGTCAAAGGCCTGCATCTTGAGGGGCAGGACTTCGGCCAACCGCACCTCGAGGCCCTGGCCGCACAGGGAGTCGAGCAATGGGGCAAAGCCCGGCTCGGCCACGGTGGCGGCATCGCACAGCGCCCGGTAGGCCAGCCCCCGGCCCAGCGGCGCTTCCATAAAGGTCTTGTTCTGATCGTTGGATAAAATCATGGGCCGGGTGATGCAGGAATGGACCCGGTGGGCAGCGCCCCGGGCCAGGGCCAAGGCCCGGTGGGCGATGCGGGTGGGGCCGGTGAGCACCTCGGCATAGGCCAGGGGATCGCTTTGGCCGCGTCCGCCGGCAAAAATCGGGGCCAGGGCCAGGGTCAGCCGGGCCGCCGCCGCCTCGGCCTCCAGGCGTTGCCGGGCAAGCTGGGCCGTCCGTTCCCCGGCCAACAACTCCAGGGCAATGGCCGGAGCCACAGCGGCGTACACGCGCGGCGAACCGTCCCGGGCCAGACACAGCCCCTTGGCCGTAAGCGAGGCCAGCACGTCATAGACCCGCTGCCGGGGGATGGCCCCCCGGGCCGCCACCTCGGCCGGGGCCAGTTCGGGCCGGCCAAGCAGGGCCAGATAGGCTGCGGCTTCGTAGCTGGTCAGACCGAGGACCGCCAATTCCTGGGCTTCGATCATGTGTCACCACCTCCTCGTGGTGACAATCTGGCTAACACCACTATAAAGTGGTGTCAACCGCCGCCGGCTTGCCAATGCCGGGCCAGAGGCGTAAGGCCGCTCCTGGTCCGGCACGATGACAACCAGTTGCCGGGCGCAGCGAGACTTGGACCAGGAGCGTCGGCCGCCTGCCCCCCTTCGGCCTTCCTGTCCGGGGCATGTCCAGCGCCAACAAGGCCACGTTCCGGTCCGCAAAGGAACCCCCGCATGGATTTTCTCTCCCCGGCCCAGATCGTCGGCTACCTGGCCTTTATCCTGGGCGTGACCGCCTTTGCCCAACGCATCGACTGGAAACTCAAGACCTTGGTGGCCGTGGAATGTCTGGCCTATACCGTACATTTTGCCATGCTCGGCAATGGCACGGCCTCGTCTTCCGCAGCCTTGTCAGCGGTGCGGATGTTTGCCTCGCTCAAAACGCGTTCGCCCTCTCTGGCGGCGTTCTTTCTGGCCGCCAACATTGGCCTGGGCCTGTGGCTGGCCCATTCCTGGACCGCCTCGTTCTCCATCGCCGCCGGCTGCCTGGGCACGGTCGGGGCCTTTTTCATGACCGGCATCCGGCTGCGGGCGCTGCTCTTTTTGGCCACCCTGTGCTGGCTCTCCAACAACATCGCCTCGGGCTCCATCGGCGGCACCCTGCTGGAATCGATCATCGCCGTGGTCAACGGCACGACCATGTGGCGGTTGTGGCGGCAGGGACGGGTCCGCTAGACGCCCGGATGCATCGGCCAGCGGACAGGCCACGCGAGGCTGTGGCCCGGCGCAACGGCCGGGGGCAAGGAGGCCAAGAACAGGCGCGGCCGGGAAAGGGGTGAAAGCAGCTGGAAGCGGCGGACCAGACGGTCAGATGACCGGGTCCATGGGCAGGACGAAGAAGAAATTGTTGCCGAGATCGGTGGCCTCGTACCCTTCCACGCCGCCGTGCAGGCGTACCACTTCGCGGATGAAGTACAGGCCGTGGCCGGTGCCGTATTCGCCAGAGGCGTTTTCACCGCGCACGCCCTCTTCGAACAGATGGGCGGCGGTCTCGGGCGGGATGGCCGGGCCGGAGGTGAAGACGTTGAGTTTGATGCCGTCGCGGCCGGGGCCGAAGAAATTGGCCTTGCGCTCCCAGCCAAAGGAAATGAAACGCCGGCGCTGCCCCGAGGCCGGATCAACGACCTCGCGGGTGTATTTGACGGCATTGGAAAAGAGGTTGGCATAGACCTGACTGACCAGACCGATGTCCACCACCACTTCGATTTCCTGGTCCGGCACGCCGCCAAGGGACGTGTCAATCTCGATGCCGCGCTCTTCGAACCGGGGCCGGTAGCGTTCGAGCTGGAGGTCGATGACCTGCTTTTTGAAGTTGCAGGCCCGCTTTTCCAGCACGTACCGCCCTTCTTCGAAGTGCGACCGTCGCAACAACGTCTCCAGAAAGAGGCTCGTCTGCTCGTAATGGGTGAGGATCTGGCGGTACTGGTCCATGAGTCCTTCATGGATGTAGCCCAGGTCGCGCAGGAGCTTCTCCTTGGTGGCCGGCAACTCCTCTTCCGGCAAGGCATCTGTCTCGAAAAACTGTTTAAGCTTCCATTCGAAGAATTTGAGCAGATCGATCTTGGAGCGCAGCCGCTTATAGTAGAGCTTGAAGTAGATATTGGGAACAATGACGTTGTGCCCGATATCTTTGACAAGACTTCTGATGAACTGGAGATGCTCCTTGTTCTTGTTGGCCAGAATGCGGTTATGGAGCTGGAAGCCGAAACGATTGGCGTAGCGCTCGAAAAAAAGCCGGTCATGCTCGGAAAGCTGGCTGACCGGATAGATTTCCAACATGCCGAACACATCTTCCCGGGGGGTGAACGGCAACTGGGAAATCAGTTCGTGATTGCCCTTGATGGGGATAAAGAGCCTGTCGTCGCGGACAATGCTCTTCTGGGCAAAGGGCAGATCGCCCACTTCTCCGGCATCGCTGTCCATGCACTGGTAGGCGCAGCGGCGGATCGCGCCACTTTTGCTGTCGAGCACGTACAGATTGCACTCGATATCGAAAAACAACTTGGGGATCAGCAGACAGACCGCGTACAGATGCTCGAGCTGGGGAAACTCCTGGGCCAGATCGAAGAAGACATTGAGCGCGATGCTTTGCTTGGCCGTGAAATTGTAGGCGTCGTAATCATCCATCTTCTGATGGATGCGCCGGGCCACGACGTCAATGACCTGCCTGTCCAGCAGAGCAGGGTCCACGGCAGCGCCGAGGTCAAAGCCCATACTGGAATCATCGGCGTCCCAGGCGCTGGTCATTGCGGCCCCTCCCGGATGCAGTTTCCCTCTCAATACCCGTGAAGCAGGCCGAAGACAACACGAACCACTGTTTGTCGGCACGAGAATAGTCCAGGCTGCCCGGACAGGCCGCCCCGGCCAATGTCGCGGGACGACGGGAAACACCACCACCGCGGGGCACGGCGCCCCGCCATCGGGGACTGGCCGGCCAGCGCAGTCGCCGCGCCGCCACGCCTGCGCCTCCAGGAGGCGCCGCGCCCAGGCCGGATACTGACTGTCGACAGCCGGGGTTTCCAGGCGCTGCGCCAGGCCTCCGGCCGGAAGTTCAGTCGATGTGGATGTCGATGGGCCCCGGGCCGAAGCCCTTGAGTTGGGACGCCAGCCCCCGGATGCCCGAGGCCAGGATGCGCTCGACAAAAGGATTGAGCGTCAGCGGCCGGCCGCCCACGGTGATGGCCAGCGACACGTGGCGGGTGGCGCAGTCCTCGGGCGTGGCCCGACCGGCCATGATGTCGGCCGCAAGGGCAGCGCAACTGTCGCGCTCACAAGCCCCGCAGTCCAGGCCCGGCAGCACGAAGCCCCGCTCCAGAACCAGGGCAGCCAGTTCTTCAATGGATGCGACCTGGGGCAGCCCCGGGGCGCGCACCGGACCGAAGGTGGCCAGCACCAGCGCGGGGTCGGACAGCTCGCCGGCCTCGGCCGGATCGCGCAGCACCAGCACCCGGGGGGCAACCGCATGTTCCCGCCCGCCTTCCATGACCAGCACGTCGCCATCGAGCATGGCCAGCATATCGGAAATTTTGCGCGGATCGTTCCAGAAAAGCGCGCTCTCCCGGCCGGCAATGGCCCCGACCGTCCGGCAATGGGCCAAAAACTGGTCGGTGTCGGTATCTTCCTTATCGATGCCGGGATTGTGGGTGCACTTGAGGGCACAGGGCGCATGGCCAAGGGACACCAGCTGTTGCAGCAGGGACCGGCACAGCGTGGTCTTCCCGGACTTCTTGAAACCAAGGACCGAAACGCCTCGCATCATGACTCGCTCCTGTTGCTGTCTCTACACTGGGATTCGTCGGTGAACTGGGGCGACCGGGGGTGTCCGCCCTCCAGGATCGGCTGGGCAATGCCGCCGTCGCGCAGCCAGAGGATGTCGTCGCAGATGGCCCGCAACCAGGTATGGTCGTGGCCGCTTATCACCAGGGTCGTGCCGTGCTCTTCCCGGGCGGCGACCACGGCCCGGCGGACCAGTTCGGCGCTGTCGCGGTCGAGATTGGCCGTGGGTTCGTCAAGCAACAGCACCCGGGGATGCAGGGCCAGACGGGCCGCCAGGGCCACGCGCTTGACCTCGCCGCCGGACAGCTGATGCCACATGCGCCCGGCAAAGCGTCCGGGGTCAAGCCCGACCAGAGCCAGGGCCGCGTCCACCCGGGCGCGCACGTCGGTTTCGCCCCGTACCGAAAGCCCGTAGCCCACGTTGGCCCGCACCGACCGCTTGAGCAGATACGGCTCCTGGGGAAAGCAGGTCACCTCGCCGCGCAGGACGTATTCCCGGCCAACCGTCGGCTCTCCCTGGTAGCGAATCAGGCCTTCGGCCGGAAATTCAAGAAAAGCCAACAGGCGAAGCAAGGTGGATTTGCCGCCGCCGTTGGGTCCGGCCAACCCCAGGATGACGCCCTCGGCAATGCTCAGGTCGCGTATGCGCAACACCTCGCGTTCGCCGTAGCGCTGCACCACGCCGTCAAGCTCGTAGAGGGCGCTCATGCCACGGCCCGCCGGCGAAAGGCCGAAGCCGCCAGATTGACGGCAAAGGCGATAAGCATAAGCACGATCCCAAGGGCGATGCCGGTTGCGAACTCGCCCTTGCCCGTTTCCAGGGCAATGGCCGTGGTAATGGTCCGGGTGGACCACTTGATGTTGCCGCCAAGCATCATGGAGATCCCGATTTCGGAAAAGATGCGGCCAAAGGCGGCCGTGGCTGCCAGGAGCAGGCCGAACCGGGCCTCGCCGAGGGTGGCGAAAAAGACCTGCCGCGGCCCGGCCCCCAGGGTGAGGAGCGTCGGACGCAGCCGGCTGTCCAGATTCTCCACGGCCTGGGCGGTCAGGGCGATGACGATGGGCAACCCGAGGATGGTCAGGCCGATAGCCATGCCCGAGACGGTAAAGAGCAGTCCGAGTTCACCCAGAGGCCCGCGCCTGGAAATGAAGGCATAGACCACAAGCCCGATGACCACGGTGGGGAAGGAAAGAAAGGTTTCGACAACCAGACGGATGGTCCGCTTGCCGGGAAAATCCGTATAGCCGAGGAAAAAGCCGGCCGGCGCGCCCAGGATCAAGGTGGCGGCCATGGCTTCAAGCGTTACAATCAGGGTGGTCCAGACTGCGGAAAAGGTTTCCGGATCGCCTCCGAAAAGCAGCCCAAGCGCCTGTTGCAGTCCATCCAGAATATAGTTCATGCCCTAGTCCCCGTCCCGGCTGCGCCGGAGTTTCCTGATGCAGCCGGGACGGCCGGTTGTATTTCGCCGAACGGCTTACTTCGCGGCGTTGGGGGTAAAGAGCTTCTTGCCCTTCAGCGCGAAATCGCCCACGACCTTCTGGCCCTTGGCCGAGGCCAGCCAGTTGTTGAACGTTTCGGCGTCCTTGATCTTGACCTTGGGGCACTGGGCCGGATTGACCGGAATGACGCTGTACTGGTTGAGCAACGGCTTGTCGCCTTCAACCAACACCACCAGCGCCGGTTTGCCCTTGGCCAGATCTTCATACGCAATGTAGGTTCCCCGGTCCACCAGGGTGTAGCCCTTGCGTTCGCCGGCCATGTTGAGCGTGGCCATCATGCCTTGCCCGGCCGACACATACCAGCTTTCCTTGTCCGGCAGGGACATCGAAGCACCCTTCCACAGGGATTGTTCCATCTTGTGGGTTCCGGAATCGTCGCCGCGGCTGATGAAAGGCGCTTTGGCGGCAGCAATGGCGGCCAGGGCTTCGCCGGCCGTTTTGCCCTTGATCTTGGCCGGGTCGGCAGCCGGGCCGACAAGGACGAAGTCATTATACATGACTTCGGTGCGCTTGGTGCCGTGGCCCTCTTCCACGAACTTTTTCTCCGCTGCGGGAGCATGGACCAGAAGCACATCCACGTCGCAGTTCTTGCCGTGTTCCAGGGCCTTGCCTGTGCCCACGGCCACCCATTTGAGCTCGATGCCGGTGTCCTTTTTGAAGGCCTCGCCCAGCACCGGCAACAAGCCGGTATCATCCGTGCTTGTGGTGGTGGCCATCATCAACGTCTCGCCGGCAGCCAAGGCCTGTCCGGCCACCAGCATGGTCAGGGCCAGGGCCAGCAGCAACCGGCCGATAAGTTTTGAACGCATCGCTTCCTCCTCTGTTAGACTTGACTTAACATAACAAGAACTATGACATATTCATGGACAGTAGGCAATCAGGCCAGCCGGAGCAACAATGGTTCTCGTCAAGGTCAAACGCCGCATGGGGCGGCCCCGCCGCTTTTCCCGTCTTCTCTTGCCGAACTTCCGCCCGCCGCTTTGGCCGCGTCCTCGGGCAAAGCACCCCCCCCCCGGTGGGAGTCCAAAGGGGGCTACCCCTTTGGCCGCCGGTTCTCTTCCGCCTTTTCTCACCTGGCCCCGGCCGCCGGAGCAACAAACTTCAGGCTGGATCAAAAAAAAATTCGACCGCGCCTAATGGGTTTTTTAAAGCGTCCGATAGGAGTGATGACAAAGCAATTTTTTGATCCTTTCACGTGCATGACTGCAATGAATCTCTAACCCACTCAAATACCACAGCCACAGCGAAACAAAAAACCGAGCAACCGGCCTGAAATGGCGGTTGCTCGGTTTTTTTAGGCCAAAATTTTGAGAAAAATAAAAATTATTTGACTAAAGGGTTTTCACCATGGGCCGATAAGTGGGTCAAAGCAGCAGCGAATGAAAGCAAAGCCGCTTACAAGATTTACCGGCATAGGAGGCTTACCATACAATCATTAATACGGAGCAGGTCGGCGAAAGCCATAGACCGATAATCAACACCCCATGCTACCGGCGACCCTCTCGCCACCATGGGAAACCAGCTGGATGCACAAACTTTTCACGGAGGAAAAGCCATGTCACTCGTTATCAATCACAATATGATGGCCATGAATGCGTCGCGCAACCTTTCAAACTCTTACGGCCAGCTCGCTACTTCGACGTCCCGACTGTCTTCCGGTCTTCGTATCAATACCGCTGCTGACGACGCGGCCGGTTTGGCCATTCGCGAACTCATGCGCTCCGATATTGCCTCCATCAACCAAGGTGTCCGCAACGCCAACGACGCCATTTCGATGATTCAGACCGCAGACGGCGCGCTTCAGGTCGTCGACGAAAAGCTCATCCGCATGAAGGAACTGGCCGAACAGGCTTCCACCGGTACCTACACCTCGGATCAGCGTCTGATCATCGACTCGGAATACCAGGCCATGGCTTCGGAAATTACCCGAATCGCCAATGCCACGGATTTCAACGGCATCTACCTGCTCAACGGCAACCTTTCCGGGAGCACCCACAGCGGCGCCGGTCTGAACGCCACAGGCAAGCTCAAGGTGCATTTCGGTTCCGGCAACAACTCGGCCGAAGACTACTACTACGTCCAGATCGGCACCTCCACTGCTTCGGCCCTTGGTGTTGGCATCGGCGCGAGCAGCTCGGCGAAGGGACGCAGCATTTCCACCCAGGAACTGGCTCAGAAGTCCCTGGACGCGATCAAGAGCGCCATTGTCTCCAAGGATAAGATCCGCGCCAACCTGGGTGCTCTGCAGAACCGGCTGGAAAACACCATCTCCAACCTGCAGATCCAGGGTGAAAACCTGCAGGCCGCTGAATCGCAGATCTCGGACGTGGATGTGGCCACGGAAATGACCCAGTTCGTCCGTGAACAGATCCTGACCCAGTCCGCCATTGCCATGCTCTCCCAGGCCAACTCCCTGCCCAAGATGGCTATGCAGCTGATCGGCGGTTAATAAAAACCGCGACACAGCCAGACTGACCGCAACACACAAGGCCTGTCCCGGAATCCCGGGGCAGGCCTTGTATTGTTGCTCAGGAGGCAGTGTCGCGAAAAAGCCCTCTTGCGGTGGAAGAGCCGTGAACAGGCGCCAGCCCTAATCGCACTGGGCGGCATACGCTTTACTGACTGCCCCGGGCACAGTGGACGGCCTTGAAAAAGCGGAAAAATCAGACGCAGCCGCAGGTCTTGAGGAAATAGCGCAAGGCTGGAAAGAGGTAGCGCTTGCCGTGATGGACCACGTAAAAACTTCGGCGCATATCCAGTCCAGGCACATCCAGGCCAACCACCCCGCCCCGTTCCAGATAGGAGCGGGCCGCCAGCGTGGAAACAGCGGCTACGCCCAGGCCAGCTTCGACGCACTCCAGCACGGCCAGGGAGGTGTGGACAACAAGGACCGGGGCAATCATACGCATTTCAATGCCGGCCCTGGCCAAGGCGGCGTCCAGGGTCTGCCGCGTTCCCGATCCCTGTTCCCGCATGATCCAGGGCAGTTGACTCAACCGGTCCTGCCAGCCAGGCCCGTCCAGGCTGACAGGCGGGAGATTGGTTGGGGCTACCAACACCAGGGAATCGTCGAGAAACGGCAGACTGACCAGTTCCGGATAGGGTGCGGGCGCGCCAATAATGCCCACATGGACGGTCCCTTCGGCCACCTTTTGGGCGATTTCGCTGGTGTCGCCGCCGGTCAGGTCAAGGCGCACCTCGGGATAGGCGGCAGCATACCGGGCAATGAGCCTTGGGATGATGTAGTGGGCGGGAATGGTGCTGCCGCCGATCACCAGTTCCCCGGCCACCCGCTGGGACAAAGCCATGATGTCGGCCTTGGCGTGGTCGAGCTGGGTGAAAATGGTGGTGCAATACCGATACAGCACGTCCCCGGCCTGGGTCGGCAGGACCGTGCGCCCGAGCCGGTCGAAGAGCTGGGTGTCGAGTTCATCTTCCAGAGCGGAGATATGCGCGCTGATGGTCGGCTGGGACAGCAACAGCTCTTCGCCAGCCCTGGAGAAACTGCGCAACTCATATACTTTGGCAAAGGCGTGAAGCCTGCGTACATCCATAACTCGGATATGCCCTATAGATAAAAGCTATATGTTTTCCCAAAAAAAAAGCAGGGCCGGATGGCCCTGCTTGTGATGCGGGAATTAAGCCTCGGCAGGAGCAGCCTGGGCTCCTTCGGCCTTGGGAGCGGCTGCGGTTTCGCCAGCCTGTTTGGTCAACTCAATGACGGCCATGGGGGCGCAGTCGCCGGCCCGGGGCAATCCCATCTTGACCACGCGGGTGAACCCGCCGGGCTGGCCCTGAAAACGGGGACCAATCTCGTCAAAGAGGCGGGCCACGAGCTGGTGGTTTTCAAGAACCTTGTAGGCCATGCGGCGAGCGTGCACGCTGTCGGTCTGGGCCAGGGTCACAAGGTTTTCAACAACGCCGCGAAGTTCCTTGGCCTTGTGTTCGGTGGTGCGGATCCGCTCGTGGACCAGCAGCGAACGGGCCATATTGCGCAGCATGGCTTTACGGTGAGCGGCGGTCCTGCCAAGTTTGCGTCCGGATTTTTTATGTCTCATCGGCCTGCTTCCTCTTCAGCCATTCCTGGTATTTTTGCTCAAAGTTCTCGATGCGCATTCCGAATTCGAGTCCCATATCTTCCAGAACCCGGCGGATTTCCTCAAGGGATTTCTTGCCGAAGTTCTTGGTTTTGAGCATCTCGTGTTCGGTTTTCTGCATCAACTCGCCAACGGTCTGGATGTTGGCGGACTTGAGGCAGTTGGTGGCGCGCACCGAAAGCTCAAGCTCATCAATGCTCTTAAAGAGGCTGGGATTGAGCTCGATGTCGTCACGACGTCGATTCTTCTCCGCCTCGGATTCCTTTTCGTCGAAATTGATGAAGACCGTGAGCTGATCCTTGAGGATCTTGGCGCTGTAGGAAATGGCGTCCTCGGGGGCAATGGAGCCGTCCGTGGTGACTTCCAGCACGAGCTTGTCATAGTTGGTCATCTGACCGACACGGGCCTGCTCGATGGTGTAGGCCACCTTCTTGACAGGCGAGAAGCTCGCATCGAGGAGAATCAGGCCGATTTCGGATTCGAGCCCTTCATGCACGTCAGCCGGGACGTAGCCCTTGCCCATGCGCACTTCGAGATCGATGCGAAAATCGCGGTCTTCGGAAAGCGTGGCGATCAGCACGTCTTCGCTCAAAACGGAGACGTTATGGTTGCCCTGGATGGCGCTGGCCCGAACTTCGCCCTTTTCCTTGGCGAACAGGGTAAGCCGCTGGGGCTCGTCGGTGGCCATGGCCAGCCGGACCTGCTTGAGGTTGAGGATGATCTCAGTGACATCCTCAATGACTCCCGGAATAGTGGAGAATTCGTGCTGCACGCCCTCGATGCGGGCGGCGACAATGGCCGCGCCCTGCAGGGACGACAGGAGGACACGACGCAGGGCGTTGCCAAGCGTCGTGCCGAACCCGCGTTCCAGGGGCTCGCACACGAACCGTCCGAACATATTGGTGGAAGTGGAGTCCTTTTCCAGGACTTCGGGCTTCACCAGTTCGGTCCAGTTGCGGGAGTTGATGAGCCTTTGGCCGTTACGAGTCAACATGGCGTCACCTTAGGCAAAGGGTCTTTGCCGATTACTTGGAGTAAAGCTCAACGATGAGCTGCTCGTTGATCGGGAACTGCACGTCCTCGCGGGTGGGCAGCGCGATGACTTTGCCCTTGAGCTTGTCGCCTTCCACTTCGAGCCAAGCCGGGCAACCACGGCGGGCGATGACCTGCTGGGCTTCCTGGATAATGGGGGACTGCCGGTTGCGCTCGCGAACTTCAAGCACGTCGCCGACTTTGACCTGCAGCGAAGGGATGTTCACGCGGCGGCCGTTCAGGGTAAAGAGGCCGTGACGCACGAGCTGGCGGGCCTGGGCGCGCGAGGTGGCGAAGCCGAGGCGGTAGATCGTGTTGTCCAGACGGCGCTCCAGGGAGGAGAGCAGGTTTTCGCCGGTGACGCCCTTCTTCATGTCGGCGCGCTTGAAGTAGTCGCGGAACTGTTCTTCAAGAATGCCGTACATTTTACGGGTCTTTTGCTTCTCGCGCAGCTGGACGGCGTAATCGCTCATCTTTTTGCGGATGCGGCCGTGCTGTCCAGGGGCGTAGGGGCGGCGCTCGTAGGCGCACTTATCGGTGTAACAGCGATCGCCCTTCAAAAACAGCTTGGCCCCTTCCCGGCGGCAAATCCGGCATTTCGCTTCAGTATAACGTGCCAAGGTCGTTCCTCCTCGATGTACCGCAGGGCAACCGGTCGAGTCCGGGGGTGTGTTCCCTGCGGGTGTCCGATCCTCCGGCGCAGTGCGCGCCGGGTGGGACCGAATAATGATCCAGGCCTCGGAGAGAGGCCTGGTCGTAAAATACCGCTATGCCGCCAAGCGGCCAAAGCCGCTGGCCAATCGTCCCAACCTAGACACGACGCCGCTTGGGCGGACGGCATCCATTGTGGGGGATGGGCGTAATGTCGCGGATGAAGCTGATCTTGAAACCAGCGTTGTGGATGGCGCGCATGGCGGCCTCCCGGCCGGAGCCGGGTCCCTTGACCAGAACACCCACAGTGCGCATCCCGTTTTCCTGGGCCTTGCGCGCGGCGTTCTCGGCGGCAACCTGGGCGGCAAACGGGGTGGACTTGCGCGACCCCTTGAAGCCTGCCCCACCGGAGGTGGCCCAGCTGACCACGTTGCCCTTCTGATCGGTGAAGGTCACGATGGTATTGTTGAACGTGGCCTGAATGTGGGCGACGCCCACGGGAATGTTCTTGCGTTCCTTTTTGCCGGTGCGGCGTGGCTTCGCCATACGCGTATCTCCAAAAAGCCCTGTTCGGGCATGTTGCCGTGTTGTCTGCGGCGCGAGGCGCGCGCCAGCAGAAGGTTACTTCTTCTTCTTGGCCATCACGCCGCGACGCGGCCCCTTGCGGGTACGCGAATTGGTGTGGGTGCGCTGTCCGCGGCAGGGAAGCCCGCGACGGTGACGCAAACCACGGTAGCAGCCGATGTCCATGAGGCGTTTGATGCTGGCGGTGACTTCACGCCGCAGATCGCCCTCGACCTTGTGGTTGGCTTCAATTTCCTTACGGATGGTGTTGGTTTCCTCGGAAGTCAGGGCATCGGAATTTTTCGTCCAATCAACACCGGTGACTTCGAGAATGCGCAGAGCCGTAGTCCGGCCGATGCCGAAGATGTAGGTCAGCGCAATATCCATCCGCTTATTTTTGGGAAGGTCGACTCCCGCGATTCTGGCCACGACGTTCCTCCGTTATCCCTGACGCTGCTTGTGCCGGGGGTTATCGCAGATCACCCGCACAACGCCGTGACGCCGGATGATTTTGCACTTAGGACAAAGCTTTTTCACCGAAGGTCTAACTTTCATGTCGTCTCTCCGTCTCCTGGCGACGGAAACGACCGATGCCGCCCGGGCACCGGTCGCGTCATTCAGCCAGGCTTAAAATCCGAGGACCGTTTTTGGTCACAGCCACCGTATGCTCGAAATGCGCGGACAGGCTGCGGTCCTTGGTCACGGCTGTCCAATTATCGGACAGAACCTCGACGTCAGGCCCGCCTGCCGTCACCATGGGTTCGATGGCGAGCACCATTCCCGGGAGCAGCGGGATGCGGGGAGCGTCCTTGGGCTCGAAATTGGGAATTTCGGGCTTTTCATGGAGCTTTCTCCCGATGCCGTGACCAACGAACCGTCTTACTACACTTAGGCCATGGCCTTCAACATGTTTTTGCACGGCCCGCGAAATGTCATAGAGGTCATTGCCGGCTTTGGCCTCGGCGATGCCCTTGGCCAGGGATTCCTGCGTCACCTGTAAAAGCGCCGCCTGATCGCTGTTGATGGTCCCGACCGGAACCGTCGTGGCCGCATCCCCGTAAAAACCGTCATAGACCACGCCCATGTCAAAACTGACTAAATCCCCTTCCACCAGCACGCGTTCAGAAGGGAACCCATGGACAACCTCTTCATTGACCGAACAACACAGTGCAAACGGAAACCCATACATACCGAGAAAACCAGGCTTGACCTTGAAGTCCGCACAGCGCTTACGCGCCAACGCTTCAAAAACCTTTGTTTGCACTCCCGGTTTGACCGCTTCCGACAAATCGCGCAGGATCACTGCCACGATGCGGCAGGCTTCCCGCATGGAAGCCAGCTCAAGGTCGTTTTTGAGGAAGATTCCCCTGACCTTTTTCAAATCTACTGCCTACCCTTGATTCTCCCCTTCTGCATGAGACCTTCATACTGACGGGAGATAAGATACGACTCGATCTGGGACATGAAATCCATGGCCACGCCCACGACAATCAGAAGCGACGTACCGCCGAAATAGAAGGGTACGTTGAACTGCTGGATCAACATCATGGGCAACACACAGACGATAGAGATGTACATCGACCCCCACAGGGTAATGCGCACAAGCACCTTGTCGATGTATTCCTTGGTCTTGATCCCAGGCCGGATGCCGGGGATAAAACCACCCTGCTTGCGAATGTTCTCGGCAATATCGGCCGGATCAAAGATGATGGCCGTATAGAAATAGCAGAAGAACACAATCAGGGCCACAAAGATGACGTTGTAGGTTATCGTCTGGGGGCTGAAAAAAGCAGCCACGGTCTTCAGCCACGGAATACTGGAGAACTCGCCGAGGGTCGCCGGGAAAAGCAGAATCGACGAGGCGAAGATCGGTGGAATGACTCCAGCCGTATTGACCCGCAGCGGCAGATGGGTGGTCTGGCCGCCGTACATCTTCCGACCGACCATGCGCTTGGCGTATTGTATGGGAATTCGCCGCTGTCCCCGTTCCATAAACACGATGGCCACCAGGACGGCAAGCATCAAGGCGACGATGAGGAGCAGCATGAGCGGCGAAAGCTCGCCAGCCTTGAGCAGGTCAAAGGTGGACAGCACCGCCCGGGGGAGGCCAGCCACGATACCAGAATAAATGATCAGCGAAATGCCATTGCCAATGCCGCGCTCGGTGAGTTGTTCACCCAGCCACATGAGGAAAACCGTCCCGGCGGTAAGCGTCACAATGGTCATGAGGCGAAAGCCCCAGCCAGCGACAAGCACCACCGGCGCCCCTGTGGGACTGGCCATGCTTTCCAGGCCCACGGCAATGCCGAAGCCCTGGATCACCGTGATGAGCACCGTGCCGTAGCGGGTGTACTCCGTGATCTTCTTGCGTCCGGCCGCCCCCTCCTCTTTCTGCATCTTGGCCAGCTCCGGGCTGACGACAGTCAGGAGCTGGATGATGATGGAGGAAGAGATGTAGGGCATGATTCCCAGGGCGAAGATGGAAAGGTTGCGCAGCCCTCCGCCGGAGAACATGTCGAAAAGGCCAAAAAGGGTATTCTTGGCACTTTCGAAGAAATCGGCCAGGGCGGCCGAATCCACGCCGGGCACAGGCACGTGCACGCCGATGCGGTAGACGGCCACAAGCAGGAAAGTCCAAAGGAGCTTTTTTTTCAGCTCCGGCAGACGGGCCAGATTCTCTACTCCAGTAAGGGCCACAGCAACTTCCGTTTATTCAGTAGGGGTTTCGGCCAGGGCCTCGGGCGTTCCCAGGGCAATGACCTTGCCGCCGGCGGCAGTGATTTTGGCAGCAGCCTTGGCGCTGAACTTGTGGGCTTCAACCGTCACGGCAACCGAGACTTCACCGTCGCTCAAGATCTTGATCAGGGCGCCGGCCGGAGCCAGACCGCGATCATAGATATCGTCGAGAGTGATGGAGTCCTTGCCGTCAAAGGAGGCCAGCAGGCGGTCCAGGTTCAACGGCTGAAAGATAATCCGGAAAGGATAGTTCTTAAAGCCGCGCTTGGGCAGACGGCGGGCGATCGGCATCTGGCCGCCTTCAAACCAGGCGCGGTGCTTGGCGCCGGCCCGGGAATTCTGGCCTTTGTTGCCGCGGCCGGCAGTGCAGCCCCAGCCGGAAGCCCGACCACGACCGAGACGCTTGCGGGCGACCCGCTCTTCGGGAAAGGGGTAGAGCTCGTGGAGCTTCATGACTCGGTCACCTCAACGAGATGCTTGACCTTCGCGATCATGCCGACAACGGTGTCGGTTTTTTCGAAGGAACGTTCCTGCCGGATTTTTTTCAGCCCAAGGGAAGCCAGAGTGCCCCGCTGCTTGGGTGTATTGCCGTAGCGGCTTCTGGTCAACTTGACAGTGATGGTTGCCATGGCATGCAATCCTTATTTGCGCGGCGTGGAAAGCGCCTTGCCGCGCATGGCGCTGACCGAGTCGGCGCTGCGCAGCGAGGCCAGCCCTTCCATGGTGGCGCGCAAAACGTTGTGCGGGTTGTTGGTGCCAATGGCCTTGGTCAGGATGTCATGGACGCCGCAGGCCTCCATGATGGCGCGCACCGGGCCGCCGGCGATGATGCCGGTACCCTTGGATGCGGGCTTGAGCATGACCCGGCCGGCCCCGAACTGTCCCAGGGTCTCATAGGGCAGCGTGCCATCGAGCAGCGGCACGCAGATCATGGACTTTCTGGCCTGTTCCGTGGCCTTGCGGATGGCTTCCGGCACTTCGTTGGCCTTGCCCAAACCGTAGCCCACCGACCCTTTGCCGTCGCCAACGACAACCAGGGCGCTAAAGCTGAACCGGCGGCCGCCTTTGACGACCTTGGCGACGCGATTGAGATACACAATCTTTTCGATCTGAGACAGATCGGTCTGCTGGTCCATGCCGTCTTCCTTCACGCGTTTAGAATTTGAGGCCGCCATCCCGCGCTCCGTCGGCAAGGGCTTGGACCCTGCCATGGTAGATGTAGCCGTTGCGGTCAAACACAACGGTCTGGATGTTGCGTTCAAGGGCCTTGGCAGCCAGGTCTTTACCAACCTTGGCAGCAGCTTCCTTGTCGGCCTTGATCGCCTCGCCGCCCCTCAAAAGCGTCAGACTGGAGGAGGACACCATGGTCTGTCCGGTCAGATCGTCGATCACCTGGGCATAGATGTGCCGGTTGGACCGGTACACGACGAGCCTCGGGCGAGCAACCGTGCCGGCCAGTTTCTTGCGGATGCGGACTTTCCGACGCGCTCGCGCCAGGGTCTTGGTCATCTTCATCTGTCAAGCCCCTATTTCTTGCCGCCGGACTTACCGGCCTTGCGGCGAATGACTTCGTTTTCGTACTTGATGCCCTTGCCCTTGAAAGGTTCAGGCGGCCGGACGCGGCGGATACGGGCGGCAGTCTCGCCAATAAGCACCTTGTCGATACCCGACAAGGTCAGCTTGCTGCCCTCGACTTTGGCCTCGACGCCCTCGGGCAGCTTGAACTCCACCGGGTGGGAAAACCCGACGGCAAGCGACACCGTGGTTCCGGAGGTTGCGACCTTGTAGCCCACGCCGATGACCTCGAGGGTCTTGGAGAACCCTTTGCTGACACCCTCAACGAGGTTGGCAAGCAGGGTCCGGCGCAGGCCGTGCTGGGCGCGGGCGATCCGGGTATCATCTACCCGGGCCACCTGCACCTTGCCGTCGGCCACGGCATAGGTGATCTTGGGGTGGGTCGGCGTGGACAACTGGCCCTTGGGACCCTTGACCATAACCGCCTCGGAAGCCACTTCGACGGACACGCCGGCGGGCAGCTCGATTTCGCGTTTTCCTATCCTGGACATGACATCTTCTCCGCGATGGGTCTTCTTACCAGATTTCGCACAGGAGCTCGCCGCCAACGTTGAGCTCGCGAGCCTTGGCTCCTTCCAGGATACCCCGGGAAGTAGACAGGATGCTGATGCCCAGGCCGTTTTGGACCTTGGGGATAGCCTCGGCCGGCACGTAGACGCGACGCCCAGGCTTGCTCACCCTTTTGAGCCCCGAAATGATCGGTTTCCCGCCATGGTATTTAAGGTTGATGTTCAAGGCTGCCCCGTCAACGGCGTATTCGCCGATGTATCCTTCGTCCTTCAGGATGCCGGCAATGGCAAACTTCAGTTTGGAAGTGGGCAACGAAAGATCCGCGTGCAAGGCCCGATGGGCATTGCGAATGCGGGTCAACATATCGGAAATGGGATCGGTCACCGACATGGCGTCCTGCTCCTTGCTACCAGCTCGACTTGCGCACGCCGGGCATTTCGCCGGTCAGCGACATGTTACGAAAACAAATACGGCACACGCCGAACTTGCGAAGAAACGCCCTGGGACGACCGCAAATGGGGCAACGATTATAACCCCGAGTAGAAAACTTCGGTTTGCGGCTGGCTTTCACCATCAAAGATTTACGGGCCACGGCCGTTCTCCTTACTTTTTAAACGGCATTCCGAGCAGGTCGAGCATCATTTTGCCCTCCTTGTCGGCACCGGCCGTTGTGACGATGGTGACGTTCATGCCCTTGACGTGTTCGACGCGATCCACGTTGATTTCCGGGAAAATGCTGTGCTCCCGAATACCGAGGGTGAAGTTGCCGCGTCCGTCGAACCCGCGGTCAGGCACGCCGCGAAAGTCCCGAACCCGAGGCAGGGCAAAATTAATGAGTTTGTCCAGAAAATCCCACATCCGCTCCCGGCGAAGGGTCACACGGCACCCCACCGGCATGCCCTCCCGGAGCTTAAAGGCCGCGATGGACTTGCGGGCCCGTGTGATCACGGCCTTCTGTCCAGCGATGGCAGTCAGCTCGACCACGGCTTCCTCGATGAGCTTGTTGTTATTGCTCGCCTCACCCAAACCCATGTTGAGCGAGACAAAGGAAAGCCGGGGGATTTGCATGCTGGAGGTGTACCCGAACTCTTTTTTCAGATCCGGGGCTACCTTCTCGGCATAGATTTGTTCCAGGCGGGTCATACCGTTTCCTTTTGACGCTAGGCGATTTCGTGGTTGCACTTCTTGCAGAAGCGCACCTTGGTGCCGTCAGCGGTGTATTTGTAGCCGACCTTGGCCGGCTTGGCGCAACCGTCGCACAGAAGAGCCACGTTGGAGATGTCCAGGGGCGCTTCCTTTTCAATGATGCCGCCAGGGGTTTTGGCGTAGGGATTGGCCTTGGTGTGGCGCTTGACCATGTTCACCTTTTCCACCAGCACGGCATTGCGCTTGGGCAGGATCTTCAAGATCTTCCCCACTTTGCCCTTGTCCTTGCCCGTGGTGACCATCACCTTGTCATCTTTACGAATCCGATAGGTTTTCATGTCGTCCTCGATGTGCGGGAGCAGAAGTCCTACAGGACTTCGGGAGCCAGCGACACGATTTTCATGAAGTTTTTCTGCCGCAGTTCGCGCGCGACCGGTCCGAAGATACGGGTACCGACCGGCTCGAGGGAAGCCGACAGAAGCACGGCGGAATTGGAGTCGAACTTGATATAGGAACCGTCGGGCCGGCCGACTTCCTTCTTGGTCCGAACAACCACAGCCTTCATCACCGCGCCCTTCTTCACTTTGGAATTGGGCAGGGCGTCCTTTACCGACACGACAATGATGTCGCCCACCGAGGCGTACCGACGGCGCGAGCCGCCCAGCACCTTGATGCAGCAGACTCGTTTCGCGCCGGAATTGTCCGCCACGTCGAGATTGGATTCAACCTGAATCATGTCGAGCTCCTAGACCGCTTTTTCCATGATTTTTTCAAGATGCCAGCGTTTGCGGGCGGACAGCGGCCGATGCTCGATAATGCTGACCGTATCCCCGATGCCGCAATCGTTTTGCGGATCGTGGGCCATGAACTTGTTGCGGCGACGGATGTACTTTTTGTACAAGGGATGCTTGACCAGGGTCTCGACCATGACCACGATAGTCTTGTCGGCCTTGTCGGAGACCACGACACCGGTCAGCATCCGGCGATTGCTTTTATGTTCTTCCATGGTGATCCCCGATTAGCCTTGACGCTTCTTGTCGTTTTGCACCGTAAGGATGCGGGCAATGTCCTTGCGGACCTGACGCAGACGGTGGGTTTTTTCCAGCTGGGCCGTGGCATGCTGGAAACGCAGCTTGAAGAGTTCCTCGCGGCTCTCGCCAAGCTTCTTGGACAGGGCATCGATGTCCAGATCGCGCAGTTCAGTGGACTTCATATTAGAACCCCTCCCGGACAACGATCTTGGTCTTGATGGGCAGCTTGTGCTGGGCACGGGTCAAAGCCGCCTTGGCCGTGTCGATGTCCACGCCCTTGATCTCATAGAGCACCCGGCCGGGTTTGACCGGAGCAAACCAGCCGACCGGCGAGCCTTTGCCTTTGCCCTGACGGACTTCAGCCGGCTTCTCAGTGCGCACCCGGTCCGGGAAGACCCGGATCCAGACTTTGCCGCCGCGCTTGATGTGGCGCATGATGGCGACACGGGCGGCCTCGATCTGCTGGCTGGTGAGCTTGCCGTGCTCCATCGCCTTGATGCCGATTTCACCGAAGTCGATGCTGGCGCCACGAATGGCCGGACCGCGCAGGCGGCCCTTTTGCATCTTCCGGAATTTGGTTTTTTTGGGAGCCAACATTACGCTTCCACCTCATGGTCCAAAATCTCGCCTTTGAAAATCCAGACCTTGACCCCAATGACGCCGTAGGTGGTCTTGGCGATGGCATAGCCGTAATCAATGTCGGCGCGCAGGGTCTGCAAAGGCACCCGGCCGTCGCGGTACCACTCGGAGCGGGCGATTTCAGCTCCGGCCAAGCGGCCGGCGCAGGAAACCTTGATGCCTTCGGCTCCGAATTTGCGGGACAGGCCCACGGTGCGCTTCATGGCCCGGCGGAAGGCCACGCGGCGTTCGAGTTGCAGGGCGATGTTCTCGGCCACCAGCTGGGAATCGATCTCGGGACGGCGGATTTCATTGACCTCCACCGTGAACTCCCGACCGAAACGCTGCTTGAGATCGCCGCGAACCTTCTCAATTTCCGTACCTTTGCGGCCGATGACGATACCGGGGCGGGCGGTGTGAATGATCAACCGGATCTTGCCCCCGGCGCGTTCGATCTCGATCTTCGAGATGCCGGCGTGGTACAGGGTCTTCTTCACGAATTTACGGATATTGCTGTCCTCGAAGACAAACGCAGGATAATCCTTTTTGGAAAACCAGCGGGAGAGCCAATTCTTGTTGTATCCGAGGCGAAATCCGTAGGGATGTACTTTCTGTCCCATGTGTCGCTCCTAATTCTCGGCCACAACAACGGTGATATGGCTCGTGCGCTTGACGATCCGGAAGGCGCGTCCCATGGAGCGGGTCATTATCCGCTTGTGGGTCGGCCCGGGATTGACGATCACCTGCTTGACCGTAAGGTTGTCGATATCCACCCCGGAAATCTGCTCGGCGTTGGCCACGGCCGAGTGGAGCACCTTGCCGATGATCTTGGCCGATTTCTTGGGGGTGAACTTCAGTAAGTTCATGGCCTCCTCGACCGGACGGCCGAGGATATTGGCGGCTACGAGCCGCGCCTTTTGGGGCGACACGCGGATGTATCTGGCGATGGCTTTTGCTTCCATGGTTTTTGTCCCGACGGGGTACGCTCCCCGACTACTTTTTCACTTTGCTTTTCTTGTCCGCGGCATGGCCGTGGAAGGTCCGCGTGGGGGCAAACTCGCCGAGTTTGTGGCCGACCATGTTCTCGGAAACAAAAACCGGAATGAACTTTTTCCCGTTATGCACGGCGAACGTCAGTCCCACCATCTCAGGCAGGATCATGGACCGACGGGACCAGGTTTTGATCACGCGCCGATCTTTGTTCTCCAGGGCGTAGGCGACCTTCTTCTCAAGGTGATCGTCCACGAACGGACCTTTTTTGAGCGACCGAGGCATAGGCGTTTCCTCTTACTTTTGTCCGCGCCGCTTGACGATAAGCTTGGACGAGGGCTTTTTCTTGTTGCGGGTCTTGTAGCCCTTGGTCGGCTTACCCCAGGGAGTGACCGGGTGACGACCGCCAGAGCTCTTGCCCTCGCCGCCGCCGAGGGGATGGTCGACCGGGTTCATGGCCACGCCGCGAACCTTGGGGCGGTTGCCAAGCCAGCGGTTGCGCCCGGCCTTGCCGATGGAGATGTTCTCGTGCATCACGTTGCCGACCTGGCCGACCGTGGCCAGGCAGCTGGCCAGCACGTTGCGGACTTCGCCCGAGGGCAGACGAAGCAGCGCGTACTTGCCTTCCTTGGCCACGAGCTGGGCGTAGGTGCCGGCAGCCCGACACATCTGACCGCCGCGGCCAGGATTGAGCTCAATGTTGTGCAAAAGGGTGCCGACCGGGATCTTTTTGAGCTGCAAGGCATTGCCGGGCTTGATGTCAGCGCCGTCGCCGGCCGTGATCATATCGCCGACCTTGATCCCAACCGGAGCCAAAATGTAACGTTTCTCACCGTCAGCGTAATGCAAAAGCGCAATTCGGGCGCTACGGTTCGGGTCATACTCCACAGAGAAGACCTTGGCCGGGATGGCGAATTTATCACGCTTGAAGTCGATGATACGGTACAAACGTTTGTTGCCGCCCCCGCGCCGACGCGAGGTGATCCGACCGTAACAGTTGCGGCCGGAGGCATGCGGCAGGCCTTCGCACAGGGACTTTTCAGGCTCGGTCCGGGTGATTTCCTCGAAGGTCGAGACCGTCTGGAACCGGCGGCCGGCCGACGTGGGCTTAAGCTTGCGGATGGACATGTCTAAACCCCTTCGAAGAACTCAATTTTGTCGCCCTGGGCCAGGGTCACATAGGCTTTCTTGTAGCCGGCGATACGGCCGGTCACACGACCCATGCGGGAACGGGCGAGGCTGCGGTGCTTGACGACGCGAACACCGGTCACCGTCACCGAAAACGCCTTGGCCACGGCCTTGGCGATCTCGATCTTGTTGGCGTCGGGATGGACGAAAAAAACCACCTGATTGTGGGCGTCTTTCACCATCGTGGCCTTCTCGGAAATGACGGGCCGTAAAAGGATGCTAGCGTATTCCATAACCAAGCCTCTCCTGAACCTTGAGCGCCGCGTCCTTGAACATGATCACATGATCGTGCAAAAGCACATCGTAGACGTTGAGCATGTCCTGACGGATGACCTTGATGCCGGGAATATTCCTGGCGGAAAGCTCGAGATTGTTATCCGAATCAGGCAGGACAATCAAGGCTTTTTTCAAACCGAAATCCGAAACCACCTTGACCATCTGCTTGGTCTTGACTTCGGGGAAGGTGATGGCGTCGACAAGGACCAGCTGCTCGTCCCCAAGCTTGGCCGAAAGCGCCATGCGCATGGCCAGCTGGCGGACCTTCCGGTTCACCTTGAAGGAGTAATCCCGGGGCTGGGGTCCGTGGACCACCGCGCCGCCGCGCCACAGCGGGGAGCGGGTGGAACCGGCGCGAGCCCGACCGGTGCCCTTCTGGCGCCAGGGCTTGCGCCCGCCGCCGCGCACAAAGGCGCGGGTCTTGACGGAATGGGTACCGGCACGTTTGGCGGCCAACTGGGCGCGCACCACCAGATGCAGCAGTTCGGGCTGCACCTCGACTTCAAAAACCTCGGGAGCCAGATCGACCGTGCCGATTTCCTGGTAGCCCTGGTTGTATAATTTCACATTTGCCATGGCTTACCCCGTTATCCCTGCTTGCGGACCACGACCACGCCATTGCGCGGGCCGGGTATCTGACCCTTCACCAGGATCAGATTCATTTCGGGGCGCACGTCGACCACCAGCAGGCTCGGCACGGTAACCGTGCGCGCGCCCATGTGGCCGGCCATCTTCTTGCCCTTCATGACCTTGCCCGGCTCGGTGTTGTGACCGATGGAACCGCCGGAGCGATGGGCCTTTTCCGTTCCGTGGGTCTTTTTGAGACCCTTGAAGTTCCAGCGTTTCATAACGCCGGCAAAGCCCTTGCCGATGGAGGTGCCGGTGACTTTGACCACTTCGCCCGGGGCGAAGATGTCCACCGTCACGTCCATGCCCTGTTCGAACGGCACCGGGCCGTCCAGGCGGATTTCCTTGAGCACCCGGAAGAAACCGCGAGCGGCCTTGTCCAGGTGGCCCTTCATGGGCTTGTTGACCTTGCGTTCCGGGATCTCGTCGAACCCGATCTGCATGGCGTTGTACCCGTCGGTCTCCAGGTTCTTGACCTGGGTGACGGGGCAGGGTCCGGCCTGAATAACGGTGACCGGAATGATTGAGCCGTCGTCGCCGAAAATCCGGGTCATGCCCAGTTTCCGGCCGAGAATTCCAAGCGTGGCAGCCATGCCAACCCTTCCTTAGAGCTTAATTTCCACGTCAACACCGGCAGGAAGGCTCAGTTTCCCGAGCGCATCCACGGTTTGCTGCGTGGGCTCCATAATGTCCAGGAGACGTTTGTGAACCCGCATCTCGAACTGTTCACGGGACTTTTTGTCCACGTGCACCGAGCGGTTGACCGTGACCTTGTGAATATCCGTGGGCAAGGGAATGGGACCGGCAACGCCGGCTCCGGTATTGCGGGCGGTATCCACGATCTCGGCCACCGCTTTGTCCAGGATGCGGTAGTCGTAGGCCTTCAGTTTGATACGAATGCGATCATTTTGCATGGAAACCATGATATTACTCCACAATCTCCGACACGACACCCGCGCCGACGGTGCGGCCGCCTTCGCGAATGGCGAAGCGCAGGCCCTTTTCCATGGCGATGGGGGCGATCAGTTCCACGTTAAAGGTGGCATTGTCGCCCGGCATAACCATTTCCACACCCTCGTTGAGGGTAACCACGCCGGTGATGTCCGTGGTACGGAAGTAGAACTGGGGACGGTAGCCGGTGAAAAACGGGGTGTGACGTCCGCCTTCTTCCTTGTTGAGAACGTACACCTCGGCCTTGAACTTCCGATGCGGGGTGATGGAACCCGGCTTGGCCAGGACCTGTCCCCGCTCGACATCATCGCGCTTGACGCCGCGCAAAAGGACACCCACGTTGTCGCCGGCCTGACCCTGATCCAGGATCTTGCGGAACATTTCAACGCCGGTGCAGGTCGTTTTGACGGTGTCCTTGATGCCGATAATGGCCACTTCGTCGCCAATCGTCACGATCCCGCGCTCCACGCGGCCGGTCACGACGGTGCCGCGGCCGGAGATGGAGAAGACGTCTTCGATGGGCATGAGAAACGGCTTGTCGATGTCGCGCTTGGGCTCGGGAATGAAGCTGTCGCAAGCGTCGAGCAGCTCGAAGATCGGAGCGGCGTCGGGGCTGTTGATGTCGGCCGCTTCCAGAGCCTTGAGCGCCGAACCCTTGATGACCGGGATGTCGTCGCCGTCGAAGCCGTACTTGGAGAGCAGCTCGCGCACTTCCAGTTCAACCAGCTCCAGCAGTTCCGGGTCGTCAACCAGGTCCACTTTATTCATGAACACGACCAACTGGGGCACGCCGACCTGACGGGCGAGCAGGATATGCTCACGGGTCTGGGGCATGGGACCGTCGGTGGCGGCGACGACAATGATGCCGCCGTCCATCTGGGCCGCGCCAGTGATCATGTTTTTGATGTAGTCGGCGTGACCAGGGCAGTCGACGTGGGCATAGTGCCGCTTGTCGGTCTGATATTCGACGTGGGCCGTGGCGATGGTGATGCCGCGTTCCTTTTCTTCCGGCGCCTTGTCGATCTGGTCGAAGGGAATGTACTCGCCAAAGCCCTTCATGCTGGCCAGCCGTGTGATGGCGGCGGTCAGCGTGGTCTTGCCGTGGTCGATGTGACCGATGGTGCCGATATTGACGTGCGGCTTGGTGCGTTCAAATTTCGCCTTGCCCATAGGGTCCCCCTGGAACTTCCGCGCTTGCGGGTCTTCGTTTTGGCGTCCTCGCCCGAAACGCTGCGAGCGTTATTTCTTCTTCATTATCTCTTCGGCCAGACTGGCCGGAACACGCTCATAGTGGTCAAAGATCATGGTGAAGGTGGCGCGGCCCTGGGATTTGGAACGCAAATCCGTGGCATAGCCGAACATGGCGGACAGGGGAACGTGGGCCGTAATGACCTGGGCCCCGGCCCGTGATTCCATGCGGGCAATCCGTCCGCGACGACCGTTTAAGTCACCCATGATGTCGCCCATATATTCGTCGGGCGTGACCACTTCAACCGCCATGATCGGTTCGAGCAGCACAGGCGAAGCCTTGCTCACAGCTTCCTTGAAGCACTGGGAGCCGCAGATGTAAAACGCCTGCTCCGAGGAGTCCACTTCGTGGAAGGAACCGAAGACCAGCTTGACCCGGATGTCCACCAGGGGAAATCCGGCCACCACGCCGCCTTTGAGAGCATTCTGAATGCCCTTGTCAACGGCCGGGATGTATTCTTTGGGGATGATGCCGCCCGTGATATCGTTGATGAATTCGTAGCCGCCGTCTTCCTTCGGCTCGATTTCGAGAACGACATGGCCGTATTGGCCGCGACCGCCGGTCTGCTTGACGTAACGCAGATCGTTTTTGACCGCCTTGGTGATGGTCTCGCGGTAGGCAACCTGGGGCTGGCCGACGTTGGCGTTGACGCCGAATTCGCGCATGAGCCGGTCGACGATGATCTCCAGGTGCAGCTCGCCCATGCCGGCGATCAGGGTCTGCCCGGATTCTTCGTCGGACTTCACGCGAAACGACGGGTCTTCCTTCGTCAGCTTGCCGAGCGCCTGGGACAGGGCGTCGCGGTCGGCCTTGGTCTTGGGCTCGATGGCCACTTCGATGACCGGTTCGGGAATGTCGAGGGACTCCAAGGCGACCGGGCGGTTTTCCGCGCACAGGGTGTCGCCGGTGGAGGTGATCTTCATACCCACCGCCGCCACGATGTCGCCGGCTTCCGCACTCTTTATCTCTTCGCGCTTGTTGGCGTGCATCTTCAGCAGTCGGCCGACGCGTTCCCGCTTGCCGGTATTGGCGTTGAGGACGGTCATGCCGGACTCGATGGTGCCGGAATACAGGCGCAGGAAGGTCAGGTGCCCGATGAACGGGTCGCTCATCAGCTTAAAAGCCAGGGCAGCCAACGGCAGCTTGGGGTCGCACGGGCACTCGATGGACTTTTCCTTGTCGTCGGGATCGTAGCCGACCATGGCCGGGATATCCACCGGCGAAGGCAGGAAATCGACGACGGCGTCGAGCAGGGGCTGCACGCCCTTGTTCTTGAACGCCGAGCCGCACAGCACCGGGCAGATCGACAGGGCAATGGTGGCCTTGCGAATGCCGGCGATGATTTCCTCCGGGGTCAGCTCTTCCCCGGCCAGGTACTTTTCCATCAAGGTTTCGTCTTCTTCGGCAATGGCCTCAAGCATCTGCAGGCGCCACTCTTCGTAGAGCTCCAGCATGTTCTCGGGGATGTCGCCGGTGACGTATTCCTTGCCCTGGGTGGCATCGTCAAAGATCAGGGCCTTGCCATGGATCATGTCGACGACGCCCAGGAAGTTGTCTTCGGAACCGATGGGCAGCTGCAACGGCACGGGCTTGGCGCCCAGGCGATCGCGGATCATATCCACACAGCGGAAAAAGTCAGCGCCAGTGCGGTCCATCTTGTTGACGAAGCTCATGCGGGGAACGCGATACCGCTCGGCCTGACGCCAGACCGTTTCCGTCTGCGGTTCGACGCCGGCAACGGCGTCGAAGACGGCCACAGCGCCGTCAAGGACGCGAAGGGAACGCTCGACCTCAATGGTAAAATCCACGTGGCCGGGCGTATCGATGATGTTGATGCGGTGATCGCGCCAGTAGCAGGTGGTGGCAGCGGAAGTGATGGTAATTCCGCGCTCCTGTTCCTGAACCATCCAGTCCATGGTGGCCTGGCCGTCATGCACTTCGCCAATTTTGTGCGACACCCCGGTGTAAAAAAGAATACGTTCCGTGGTGGTCGTCTTTCCGGCGTCAATATGGGCCATGATGCCGATATTGCGCTGCCGCTCTATGGGTACGGTCCGAGACACGACGATATCCTTTAGGCGACTACCACCGGTAATGGGCGAACGCTTTGTTAGCGTCGGCCATGCGGTGCGTATCCTCTTTCTTTTTCACGGCGCCGCCGCGATTATTATAGGCGTCCAGAAGCTCGCCCGACAACTTGTCTGCCATGCCCTTTTCGCCGCGGGCCCGGGCCTGATTGATCAGCCAACGCAGAGCCAGGGTGACCTGGCGCTCGGGGCGCACCTCCATGGGAACCTGGTAGGTGGCGCCGCCGACCCGGCGGGGCTTGACTTCCATGTGCGGCTTGACGTTGCCGATGGCCTTTTCAAAAGCCTTCAGCGGATCTTCGCCGGACTTGTCGGCCAGCACGTCCACGGCCTGGTAAAACAGGTTTTCGGCCACGCCTTTCTTCCCATCGTGCATGAGCCGATTGATGAACTTGGTCATCAGATGGCTGCCGTACTTGGGATCGGGCAGCACAGACCTTTTGGAAACTGGACCTTTACGCGGCATACGCGTCTCCTTGCACCGAAATTACTTGGGCCGCTTGGCGCCGTACTTGGAACGGCTCTGGCGGCGATCAGACACGCCGGACGTATCGAGCGTGCCACGGATGATATGGTACCGAACACCGGGAAGGTCTTTTACGCGACCGCCCCGGATCATAACGACCGAGTGCTCTTGCAGGTTATGGCCTTCGCCCGGGATGTAGGAAGTCACCTCGATACCGTTGGTCAGGCGCACGCGGGCGACCTTACGCAAGGCCGAGTTCGGCTTTTTGGGCGTGGTGGTGTACACACGAGTGCACACGCCCCGGCGCTGCGGGCAGGCCTGCAGGGCCGGCGTCTTGCGCCGTTTGGACACTTTAGCCCGTTCCTTGCGGATGAGCTGGTTGATCGTGGGCATAGCCGTCTCCGTTCGAAAAAATCGTAGTGTATGGCAAAGACAGAGGCCTATAGACCCACTGACTCGCTATGTCAAGCTGCAATGGGTTGGCCTCGGGAAAAAAACTGACCCCCCCACCCGGTGCGGGCGGGAGGGTCTTATCCTCTACACGAGTTTGAAACGCTTGTCGCCTAGAAAGTGATGCGAATTCCGCCGTGACCACCCCAGGCGTCCAGGCCGTGATTGTCAAAGCCGATGCGCTGGTAGCGGCCGGTCAGCTCAAACGCCACATTCTGGGTCAGATTGACGGCAAAGCCCAGGTCAACAGGCAGGGTCGGGTTGGCGTAATTTCCACGGCCGCCGTTCTCATAATAGGGAATACGGTCGCCGGAGAACAGGCCGCCGATACCGGTGCCGATGAAGAAGGCCGCCTTGTCGGTGTGCACCGGATAGTACCGGATCAGGGCGTTGGCGCCAAAGGCCCAGGGGTTGGACGAATAGCCGTCATTGCTGGCGGCGGTGTAAATGAAGTTGGTCACCGGTCCGGTGCGATCGATCTTGCGAACGTCAAACGAATAGGCCAGGGCCTCCAGGCCGATCGACAGCCCGTCCATGACGAAATAGCCGCCGCTGGCACCAAAGGTCAGGATGGAATTGACTGCCTTCTGCCCGGTTCCGTAATAACCGAATTCCGGGGTCACATGCATCGTGCCAGCTTCGCCCATGGCGTTGGACTTGGCCGGCAGGGCTGCAAATCCAATGCACAAGGCCAACAAAAGCACCCAAATCTTATTAAACTGCGCGTACATGGCCTTCCTCCTTACAAATACATATGGTGTCCTACAAATTCCGTTGGCGCAGATAGCCGCGTCCTTTTCGACGGTCCTTCGTCCCTCGGGACGCGCCATTCACTAAATCATAAGACGCCTTCGGGCCTTGACCAGAGGCGGACTGACGAATTCTCCCCCACGCGTCGGTCCGCCCGGCACAACTAAACCGGTCTTTAGCAAAGCCCGTGAACAGAAGCAAGAAATTGTACGGGCATCCCCATCTTGCCCCGGACGCGTCCTTAGGCTACGTTGCCTCATCCGGCGCGTCAGCCACAGGAGGCGACCATGGTCGACAAGGATCAGTTCGGGGTCAGCATGGAACAACAGCTGGCCGCCTACAAAGCCAAAATCGAGGCCGCCAGGGCCGAGGCCAAGGACAAGGGGCAGGATTTTTTCGACCGCTGGTCCGGCGACCTTGAGCACCTCCTCGAAAAATATGACAAGGCCCGCTATAAGCTGACGTTGTTGCGCAAGGGCAGCGGCGACGCCCTGGTTGAATTGCGCCACGGGGTCGAGCACGCGTTGACCGATCTCAAGAGCGCTTTTGCCAAGGCCAAAGACAAGTTCTAGCCTTTCGCCCCTGGCCCCTGACGGCCCTCCGCCCCCAGCCGGCAGCATGGCTGGATCTGTCTGCCGCCGGTTTCCCGACAGGTCCGCTGTCTGGGCCAAGCCTGAGGCTGCCCGCCCCACCCTGCCCGGCCGACCTGGACCGGCAGGACTTCAGGGCAGCCGCCCCGGGCCTGGGGCAGCCCCTGCGCCCCGCTTTTCCGCCCCTGCCCTCGTGCGGCCTCCGACGCTTCCAAGCACCTCCCTTTCGCCGGTGAATGCCTGTCCATGGCCCGGCCTTCGCGCGCTCCCTGCGCGCTCAAAAGACCGACAAGACGAAAAGGCGGCCCGAAGACCGCCTTGTCCATACGCCCGCTTCAAAACCGGATAGCGTCTACGCCTCGACCGAAACCCCGCTCCCTTGCGAGCCCAGGTTTAAGGCTGCCTCCTGGGCGGCATACTGGCTGGCCCCGTACCGATTGGCCGCATACTGGTCGACCAGGCCGGACAGGCCCTTCTTGCTGCCTTCTGAGGCCCCCAAGGATTGACCCTTGGCGTCGGCGGAAAACGGGATGTCCTTGACGGTCTGACTGACAATCTTGCCGTCGGCATCGGTCACCGTGGTGGTCTGCACCAGGCCTTCCGAGGAAAAGGAGGTCGTCACCGTGGTGGTGGTCTCTTCGCTGTCCGAACTGCCGGAAGATCCGCTGGCGCTCTCGGACGAAGACGAGCTGGACGAGGAGCTTGCGCTGGAGCCGGTGGTCGATGCCGCCGCCACGGTCGAGGAGGTGGTCGAACTGACCAGATTCCCGTCGGCGTCATAGGACTCCGACTCGGTCATGGTCTCGCCGTCCGGGGTGTTGCGGGTCACGGTGTAGCTGGTCGAGCCATCGGCGGCCGTCAACTCCTGCCCGGTCTCCAGGACATTGCCGCTGGCGTCGGTCAGGGAACTCGTCACGGAGAACCCGCCGTCCTCGGTGTTTTCACCGGTGATGGTGCGGGTTGTCGTGTGGCCGTTCGGGTCGGTCATGGTAATGACCGAACTGAAACTGCCGTCGGCGTTTTGCGTGGTCTTCTCGGTGCCGACCACGTTGCCGTCGGCATCGGTCATGGTGACGGACCGGGACGAACTGCCGTCGGCATTATCGGTTTCACTCACTTCGCGCTTCAGGCCGTCGCTGCCTTCCATGGGCGGCGGCGGCATGTCGTCGGACTGGCTGGACGAGCTCAGGTCGGTGAGCGTCCCGGTCGACATGTCGTAGGAAAGCGAACTGTCGCCGGACAAGAGGGCCGTCAGGATGTCGTTGAAACTGCCGACGCTCGATCCGGCGCTGCTGGTTGACCCGGAAGAAGTTGCCGCAGTCGCGTCGCTGGTGGCGTCACTGAGCCCCAACAGGCTGGAAATGGATGATTGGCTGGCCGTGGACTGCTGTCCGTAGCTGGCCAGAAGCTGACTCAACCAACTGTTTGTGGTGTCTTGCCCTATGGATTGGACGCTCATGTCCGGGCCTCCTGGGAGCGGGAAAATTTTGCCGGGCGAAACGCTCCCCAGGCATGTTTAGGCAAGAGACGTGCCGTTTGAGGGGCCAACGCCCCGCCCTACCAGGAAAAAAACGCCGACGAAGAACGGCCGCATCCGGTTACGGGCAATAATCGGGCCAGCATAAAAAACGCCCGGCCGGGAATTTCCCGACCGGGCGCAGTCTCGACCATGCCATGACAAATCAGCCGCCGAGGTAGGCCTTTTTCACTTCCGGATCGTGCTTGAGTTCCTCGGCCGTGCCCGAGGTCTTGATCTCGCCGGTATCGAGCACATAGCCCCGGTGGGCGAAATTGAGCGCCACCTTGGCGTTTTGCTCAATCAAAAGGATGGTCAGGCCCAGTTCGTTGAGTTTTTTAAGCGTGCGAAACATCTCGTACATGAGAAGCGGGGCCAGCCCCATGCTCGGCTCGTCGAGCAGGATGAAATCGCATCCGGTCATGATGGCCCGGCCAACGGCCAGCATCTGCTGCTCGCCGCCGGAGAGCGATTCGCTGCGCTGCTTGCGCCGTTCGGAGAGCCGGGGAAACAGCGACAACACCCGGTCAAGGTCCCGGGCAATGATCTCGTCGCCGTCCTTTCGGGCGTAGGTGGCCAGCACCAGGTTTTCCATGACCGTCAGGTTGCCGAAAATCCGCCGGCCCTCGGGCGAGAGGTCCATATGGAGTTTTCGCACCACGTCGTGGGGTTCCATGCCGAGGATGGACTTGCCCTCGTAGAGGATGTCGCCTTCGACCACCTTGGGGGCCTCGGGCGGGGGCAGGCGCATGATGGACAGGAGCGTCGTGGTTTTCCCTGCACCGTTGGCCCCGATCAGCGTCACGATCTCCCCACGGTTGACGTGGAAGGAGATGCCGTGCAGGGCCTCGATGTTGCCGTACTTGACCCGGAGGTTTTTGACTTCGAGCAGCATCAGATTGTATCATCTCCCAGATAGGCTTTAATGACTTCGGGGCTGTTTTGAATTTCCGTCGGCGTGCCTTCGGCAATGGTGGCCCCGAAATCGATGACCTTGATCCACGAACACAGCGACATGACCACATCCATCTGGTGTTCGATCATCCAGACAGCCAGTCCGAAGTCCTTGTGGATATCGCCAACCAGCTTGATCAGCCCCTCGACGTCCGAGGAGTTGAGTCCGGCGGCCGGTTCGTCGAGCATCAGCAGGGCCGGACGGACGGACAAGGCCCGGGCGATCTCCACCAGCCGCTGCACGCCATAGGGCAGATTTTTCGGCTGTTCATTGACCACGTCGGCAAGGCCCAGGCGGGTGAGCACATCCATGGCGTGGTCTTCGATGTCGCGCTCGCTTTGCATGTAGCGCGGCGTACGCAAAAAGCAGTCCCACAGGCCGTAGCCCAGGGCATGATGCTGGGCAATGCGGATGTTGTCGAGCACCGTCATCTCGAACCACAGCCGGATGTTCTGGAAGGTGCGGGCGATGCCGCGCGAGGTCACTTCATGGGGTTTTAAGCCCTTGATGGACCGGCCCTTGAACAGGATATCGCCCCGCGTCGGCTTGTAGAAACCGCTTATCAGGTTAAACACCGTGGTCTTGCCCGCGCCGTTGGGACCGATCAGAGCCACCATCTGGCCCTGCTCCAGGGACACGGAAAACTCCGACACGGCGCACAGACCGCCGAAGTACTGGGTCATTTCCTTCACGTCCAAAAGCGCCACGGCCTACCCCTTGAACTTATAGAATTTACGAAGCCCCGGGAACACGTCGGCCAGTTCGCGGCGTCCCATGATGCCTTCCGGTCGAAACTGCATGAGGAGCACCAGGAGCAGCGGAATCAGCACCCACTTCCAGACCTGCGTCACCTCGTAGGAATCCGGGATGATGGAGATGTAGTGCAGGAAGGTATTGATAAAGCCGAAGGCGTCGCGCAGATATTCAATAAGAAGCGTCATGAGGATGGCGGCCAGCACCGAGCCGGAGATCGACCCCATGCCGCCGAGATAGACCATGACCATGATCTCGGTGGATTTCAAAATCGTAAACGTGCCCGGATTGACGTAGCCAAGGATGTGGGCAAACAGTCCGCCGGCAAGGCCAGCCAGGCCGCAGGAGACCATGAAGGCCACCAGTTTGACCCGGTCGGTGTTGACGCTCATGATCTCGGCGGCAATCTCGTCCTGGCAGATGGCGTCCACGCCCTTGCCAAAGGTCGAATAGATGAACCGGCGGATGACGCACACGGAGAAAACCGTGCCCAAAAACACCCAGATCAGAATCCAGGGCAAATCGGCCGTGGCGTTCATGGCGTTCATGACGCCGCTCATGCCCATGAAGCCTCTGGCCCCGCCGATGGCGCCGATGTTCTCGATGGTGGATTTGACGATGTAGCTGGCGGCAATGGTGATAATGGCCAGATAATCACCGCGGGTCTTAAAGGATGGGATGGCCACGAGCAGGCCCACCACCGAGGCGGCCAGGGACCCGGCCAGAAGGACCAGCGGAAAGAGCCATACGGCCAGATCCGGCGACAGCAGCGGTTCGCCAAAGGTCGCGCTTTTGGTAAAAAGAGCCACCGAGATCAGCGAGGAGACGTATGCCCCGACCGCCATGAAGCCGGCGTGGCCGCAGGAGAACTCCCCCATGTTGCCGTTAATGATGTTCAGACTCGTGGCCAGGATGATGTTGACGCCCATGAACATCAGCACGGACTGCCAATAGGAGTTTAAGATCCCGGCCATCGAGACCCAGAGCATTACCCCGAACAGGCCGGCCAAAAGGACGGGAACAGTCAGGCGCTTCATGCGATATCCCCCTTTTCGGCCTTAGATTTTTGTCCGCCGGGCGACACCGAAGAGACCGGTCGGCCGGATGGACAGGATGAGCAGCAAAATGGAAAACGCGATCAGATCGCGGTAGGTGGAGGGGAAAAAGGCCACCACCATGATCTCCACGAACCCCAGCAAAAATCCCCCGGCAAACGCCCCGGCAATGGAACCGATGCCGCCGACGACGGCTGCGATAAAGGCTTTCCAGCCGATAAGCGCCCCCATGTAGGGGTCGATGACCGGATAGGTCATGGCGAAGAAAAGCCCGGCCAGTCCTGCAAAGCCCGAACCCAGGACAAAGGTGAAGACGATGACCGTATCCGCCGGAATGCCCATGAGCGGCACGGCGAAACGGTCATAGGAGATGGCCCGCATGGCCATGCCCATCTTGGTCCGGGTGACGATGAAATGGAGCAGGAGGAAGGACAGGATGGCGACGCCGATGACCATCAATTTGAGGTTGGTCACGATGATGCCATGAAAGTCAAACACCTGGATGGGGATCAGGGTGGGAAAACTTTTGCGGCTTGCGCCAAGCAGGGCCAGGTTGCCGTTTTCCAGGATCAGCCCGCACATGAGCGCCGTGATGACGACGTAAAGGCGGTTGACGCCCTTGCGGCGAAGCGGCCGGTAGGCGATGCGTTCCAGGGTCACGCCGACCACGGCGGTGAGGATCATGGTCAGCGGCACGGCCAGGGAAAGCACCATCCAGCCCGGCAGGCCGGCAATGGCCCCATATTTGCCTAAAAGCACCATGCTCACGAAAAAGGCCAGATAGGCCCCGACCATGAAAATGTCGCCATGGGCGAAATTGATCAGCAGCAAAACGCCGTAGACCAGGCAATAGCCCAGGGCGATGAGGGAATAAAAGCTTCCCCACTGCAGGGCATTTAGGATGTTTTGCAGGAAACTTTGCAGCAACGCGGACCCCCTTATGACACGACGTTGGGGACGCGCGGCCCGGAGCTGGCCCGGGCCGCGCGCAGGATCAGGTCGAAGTCGATGTGTTTACGGGCAAACAGACTTGTAGAAGGCGAACTTGCCGGCGTCGTCGATCTTGACGACCACGGCGCACTTGATGGGATCATGGTCGCCGGTGGCCGGGTAGGACATGTCGCCGGTGATGCCTTCAAACTTCTTGATGCCGGCCATGGCCTTCATGAGGCCCTCGCGGTCCTTGGCCATGTCGCCGGAAAGCGCGCCCATGGACTGGACGGCGGCCAGCATCAGGTTGGCGCTGTCCCAGGTCAGGGCGGCCACGTCGTCCGGGGTCTTCTTGTACTGGGTGGTGTAGGCGTCGATGAATTCCTTGGTCTTGCCCTTGGCGCCGGCGGCGGCGTAGTGGGTGACGAAGAAAAAGCCCTTGCAGGTGTCGCCGCAAAGGCCCATCAGGTCGCCGGAGCCCCAGGAGTCGCTGCCGAGCACGGGCTTGTTGAAGCCGAGCGACTTGGCCTGCTGCACGATCAGCGGCACTTCGTTGTAGTACTGGGGAACGAACAGGACCTCGGCGCCGGACTTGGCGATGTTGGTCAGCTGGGCCGAGAAGTCGACGTCCTTGGTGGTAAAGGTTTCAAAGGCCACCACGGAGCCGGGGCCGTTGATCTTTTCGAAAGCGGTCTTGAAGTCTTCGGCCAGTCCCTTGGGATAGTCCGAGGCGATGTCGTAGAGGACCGCGGCCTTTTTGGCCTTGAATTCCTCGGAGGCGAACTTGGCGGCGGTGGGGCCCTGGAAGGTGTCCAGGAAGCAGCCGCGGAAGACAAAGGGCCGGGCCTTGGTGGTGTTGGGGTTGGTGGACCAGGGGGCCATCATGGGGGTCTTCAGCTCGTTGGCGGCTTCAGCGGCGGGCACGGCCTGCTTGCTGGACTGGGGACCGACCATGCCGAGCACGTTGTCCTGGGTGATGAGCTTGCGGGTGGCGGACAGGGCCGACTCGGCCTTGGATTCATTGTCCTCATAGACGAATTCGAGCATGTAGCTTTTGTCGCCGACTCTGAGTCCGCCGGCATCGTTGATTTTTTTCTTGAGCATTTCGGCGGCGTTCTTGGACGACTCGCCCACGTCCGGGATATCGCCGGTCAGCGGGATATTGAAGCCCAATTTGATGGTGTCGGCCGCCAGAGCCGGCGCAGCCAGCCCGAGAACGCAAAAAAGGGCAATCAGCCAGGACCTCTTCATGAACGCCTCCTGTTTGCAGTCAATTTCAAGTACTTACACGGGAACTCTGAGTGCTCTGGCAATACCTGAACTTTGCCCCAAAGGGAATCCCCCGATTCGAGATATGCAACATTTTTGTGAAACTCCGGCAGCCCCACCGTTCGCGGGACTGCCGGAACTATTGGAAATTTACGCCAAAGCAGCCGACAGCGGCGTCAGCTCCAGCCCCAGGGCCTCAGCCACGCCGGCATAGGTCAACTTGCCGTCGATGGTGTTGAGTCCCGCCGCCAGGGCAGCGTCCCCGCGCAAGGCCTCAACGCCCTTGGCCGCCAGTTTCAGGGCATAGGGCAGGGTCTGGTTGCACAGGGCGTAGGTGGAGGTGCGCGGCACGGCCCCCGGCATGTTGGCCACGCCGTAGTGGACCACGCCGTCAATAACGTAGGTGGGCGCGTCGTGGGTGGTGGCCTTGATCGTCTCCACACAACCACCCTGGTCCACGGCCACGTCCACGATGACCGAGCCTTCCTTCATGGTGGGCAGCATGTCCCGGGTGACCAGGTGCGGGGCCTTGGCCCCGGGGATGAGCACTGCGCCGATGACCAGATCGGCGTAGGTCACGGCCTTGCGGATATTGGCCTCGTTGCTGGCCGAAGTGACGATGCGGCCCTGGTAGATGTCGTCAAGGTACTGGAGGCGGGCGTGGTTGACGTCAAGGACCGTCACCTGCGCGCCCATGCCCACGGCGATCTTGGCCGCGTTGGAACCGACCACGCCGGCCCCGACCACCACCACCGAGGCCTGCGGCACGCCCGGCACGCCGCCAAGCAGCACGCCGCGCCCGCCCTGGGATTTTTCCAGGGCGTGGGCGCCCACCTGGGGGGCCATGCGCCCGGCCACTTCGCTCATGGGCACGAGCAGCGGCAGGGTGCCGTCGGCCAGCTGCACGGTTTCATAGGCCACGCCCGTGACGCCCGAGGACAAAAGCGCTTCGGTCAGCGCCCGGTCCGCCGCCAGATGGAGGTAGGTAAAAAGGAGCAGCCCCTTGCGCAGATACTTGTATTCACAAGCAATCGGCTCCTTGACCTTGATGACCATATCCCCGCCCCAGGCTTCGGCGACGCCAACGAGCTTGGCCCCGGCGGCCGCGTACTGCTCGTCGGTCAGGCCCGAGCCCTGGCCGGCTCCGGTTTCCACCAGCACGGCATGGCCCCGGCGCACCAGCGTTTCCACCGCGCCCGGGGTCATGGCCACGCGATTTTCCAGGGTCTTAATTTCTTTTGGGATCCCGATAATCATAAGAATACCTCGCAAACAGCGTTTGGTAAGTTTGGCTTCCCTTCGGCCTTGGCGCACTCGAAGCGGGGGCGCGCTCGCTTAGGCAGGCAATCTGTAAAATAATTTGCGGCTTTTGACAATATTGTCCGAATAATATTTGGTGGCCCCGGTCTGGCCTCCGAAACCGTTCTGCGGTATGCCCTTTTTCCCGGTTTTCCCGGGCCAGACTCACCAAAAGGACATAAATCCATGGCCGCAACCGCCCGCCTGCGCATCACCTGCCCGGACCGACCCGGCATTGTTTCTGCCGTCACCACGTTTCTGTACACCCACGGGGCCAACATTATCGACCTGGACCAGCACTCCACCGACCCCGAAGGCGGCACCTTCTTCATGCGCCTGGAGTTTTATACGCCCTATATGGATGTGTCCCGGACCGCCTTGGAAACGGCTTTCGGTGAAGTGGTGGGCAACCGCTTTGCCATGGACTGGCGGCTGTCGTATTCCGACGAACCCAAGCGCACGGCCATCCTGGTCTCGCGCCACGACCACTGCCTCATGGAACTGCTGTGGCGCTACGCCCGCCAGGAACTGCCCTGCCGGCTGTCCATGGTCATCGGCAACCACGAGGACCCGCGCGAAGCCGTGGAACAGTTCGGCGTGCCCTACCACTGCGTGCCGGTCGGCGACGGCGGCATGGCCGAGGCCGAAGGCCGCATGGCCGAACTGCTTGGCCCGGACATCGATCTCGTGGTCCTGGCCCGTTACATGCGCGTCCTGTCGGCCGACTTCCTGCGGCCCTACGAAACCCGGGTGATCAATATTCACCATTCCTTCCTGCCGGCCTTTGTCGGCGCCGATCCCTACCGCCAGGCCCACGAAAAAGGCGTGAAGCTGATCGGGGCCACGGCCCATTACGTGACCGCCGAACTCGACGCCGGGCCGATCATCGAACAGGACACGGCCCGGGTGACCCACCGCCACAGCGTGGCCGACCTCAAGGCCATGGGCAGCGAACTGGAACGCACCGTCCTGGCCCGGGCCGTCACCTGGCACCTGGAAGACCGGGTTATCGTTTTTGGGAACAAGACCGTGGTATTTCGGTAGGATAAAGAGAGAAAAGACGGAAGAATGCCTCCGGCGGCCGGGGCTTTGCCCCGGACCCCACCGGGGGGATGATCCCCCCGGACCCCTCGACGGGAGAAGCTTTTTAAGGGGTGTTTGGCGCGGGCTGGCATCGGTCGGCTGCGGACCGGGGCAGCCGCAGTCCAGCCTTGACGACAACCGCCGTTGCTGCGGCGGCAACGGCCCTGCCCGCTTTTGGCCCTCCGCCGGGGTTGCAAACACACCGGCCCATGGGTCCATCTGTCGTTTCCACACAACAAAGCGCCCGGGGAACTTCTCCCCGGGCGCTTTGTGCGTCGGTAATCCGTCAGGCCGAAGCGTCAGGCAAAGAGTCCGGCAAGGCGGTAGACGGCAGCGGCCATGATAAAGGCAAAGGTCATGGAACCAAACACCGAGAAGGCGGCCCACTTCCAGTTGGTTTCCCTGGCAATGGCCACCACCGTGACCATGCAGGGCGTATAGAGCAGCATGAAGGTAAAGACGCTTAAGATGGCCGGCAGGCTCCAGGCCGGATCAGCGGCCAGCCGCTCGCTGAGCGAATCCGACTGCTCCGGGTCCACCGCGCCCATGGAATAGGCCGTGGCCATGGTGGAGACAAAGACCTCCTTGGCCGCAAACCCGCCCAGCAGCGCCACATTGGCCTGCCAGGGGAAGCCGGCCAGATCGGTGACCGGGCGCACGAACGCACTCATCCGTCCGCCCACGGAGTTTTTAAGGGCCTCTTCGTTTTGCTGGTCGTCAATTGCCTTGGTGGCGTCCTCGGTCAAAGCCGTCAGTTCCTCCTGGGAGGCCTCAGGATTGGCCGCCTTGATCTGCTCCACCGCCTCCAACCGCTTTGCGTCAAAGCCGGCCACGGTTTCCGCAGACAGCTTGGGAAAGGTCATAATCGCCCACATGAGGATGGACACGGCCAGAATCACGGTGCCGGCCTTTTTGACATACTGCCAGACCCGCTCCAGCGTGTGGGTGGCCACGCCGCGCAGCGTGGGCAGGCGATAGGGCGGAATCTCCATGACAAAGGGCGTGGACTCGCCCTTGATCACGGTCCAGCGCAGAAGCCGCGACACGATCAGGACGAAACCCCAGGCGGCCAGGACCACGAAGAACATGGCCTGGGTCGGATTGTCCGGGAAAAAAGCGGCCACGAGCATGAGGTAAGCCGTGGTTTTGGCCCCGCAGACCATAAACGGCGCGGTCAGGATGGTGGCCAGACGCTCCCGGGGACTGCGCAGGGTCCGGGCGCTCATGACGCCCGGCACGGCGCAGCCGCCAGGGATGCCGCCGGACATGATCAACGGCATGACCGACATGCCGTGCAGGCCGAAAATCCGCAGCACACGGTCCATCATATAGGCCACCCGGGCCATGTAGCCGAGGTCTTCCAGGAACACGAGCATAGCGAACATGATGCAGATAAGCGGTGTGAAACCCAAAACCGATCCCACGCCGCCGATCATGCCGGAAACGATCAGGGATTGCAGATTGCCTTCCGGGAGATACGTCGTGCCCAGGCCGGCCAGCCACTCAAAGCCGGCTTTCACCCAGCTCTGGGGATAGGCCCCGATGGTGAAGGTGATCTGGAACATGAACCACAAGACGGCCAGCATGATGACGGGACCAAACACCTTGTGGGTCACAATGCGGTCAATGGAATCGGACGAGGTGCGGCGCAGTTCGTCGCCGCCGGTCACGACCCCCTGTTTGAGCAGGCCGTTGATGAAGCCGTAGCGCCAGTCGGCGATGATGGCGTCAGGAGTGGCGGCGCAGTGCTGGCGGGTGTGGATTTCGGCCTCTTTGCAGATGGCTTCCAACCGCTCCGCCGTCGCGCCGGCGGCCCGGCCTTCGGCCATGACCTGCTCGTCGGCTTCAAGATATTTTATGGCCACCCAGCGAGGATCATGGCGACTGGTCAGGAACCCGTCTTCCTCGATGATCCTGGTCATGCGCTCGATGACCGGATCAAGTTCCGGGCCGTAGGACAGGCGGATGGGCTTCCAGGTCCCGCCCCCTTCCTTGTAGGCGGCCGCCACGGCCTGCATGAGTTCCTCGCGGCCCTGCCCCATCCGGGCCACGCAGGGAATGACCGGCACGCCCAGAAGCTGGGACAGCTTCTGGACGTCGATGGTCACCCCGTTGCGCTTGACCTCGTCCATCATGTTGAGGCCAAGGACCATGGGCGCGCCGATTTCCATGAACTGCACGGCCAGATAGAGGCTGCGCTCCAGGGCCGTGGCGTCGATCATGTTGATGACCACGTCGGGATGTTCGTCCACGATGACGTTGCGGGCGACCAGCTCCTCCAGGGAATAGGAGGTCAGGGAGTAGGTGCCGGGGAGGTCCACCAAATGGATGTCATAGCCGTTTTGCCGATACAGCCCTTCCAGGCGGTCGACGGTAATGCCGGGGTAGTTGCCCACCCGGGCCGAGCCGCCGGTAATGGCGTTAAACATCGTGGATTTGCCGCAGTTGGGCTGGCCGGATACAGCCACGCGGATGGTCGTGCCCATCGTTAGAGCGCCTCCACCGTAATATAGTCGGCTTCGGCGTTGCGAAGCGACAAGGTGAACCCGCGCATCCGCAGGGCAACCGGATCGACCAGCGGGGCGCGTCCGACCACCATGATCTGGGTACCGGGCACAAGGCCCATGTCGCGGATGCGCCGCCCCATCTCGCCATTGGCCGTGACGGCCCGAATGCAGCCTTTCTGATTGACGGCCAGTTTTCGCAAAGACACTACCATGCCGTTCCTCCTTGGCAAGCCCGCCGGCCGTCGTGGCCAAGGCAAGCGTATCACTTCAAAATAAGATTCCAACTGCCGGCCGGCCACCGGCCGGCCCGCTGACGGGTCCTGACGCGGCACTTGCCGCACCGGCCCGGTTCCGTTGCCGGAACAACGCGCTCCGGGCGCGGCGTCCGCATCCGGGCGTCTTGTAAATGATATTCAATATCAATGTCAACCGGCAATGCCGCTTCTTTTCCCAAAATCGCTGCCGCCCGAGCCTTCGGCCATGGGGCACAGCCCACGACCAGGCCCGGCCAGCCGGACCTGGGGACGTCGCCCGGGCAGGATGGCCCGCAAAGGAAGGTCCCAGAGCCGTAATGGCCTGGGAAACAGGGTCTCAGGGAAAAGGCGTTTGCAGGGAAAAAAGCGAAAGCAGAATTCAGACGAGGGGACAAAATGCGCCAAGGGCGACGTGCTCGACCATGGAGGTCTCGGCCGGCTCCGGTCTGGCGGCGTCGGAGCCGCCCTGGGACTGGCGCAGACGGGCGCGCAATTCCCCGGCATTGGACCGGGCAATCCCCTGGGCGGTCATCATGTCCGTCAGGTCGTGGCGGCGGGAAAAGCCCAGGCGCACGTTCCCGGCGCCGTCGAGATACACCCGGCAACACAACTGGTCCACCAAGTAGGCGAGCGGATCCTGACAAGCTTCCAACATGACTGCCATCCACCCCTGGTTGCGGTTTAAAGACAGAGGCAACAGTCCAAGCGTGCAGCCAGAAATAGGCCAAGCCTCACAGAGGCGCAAATGAAAGTTTGGTTAGACAAGGTCCGACGTTGCGGCCCGGCGACCCAAGGCGGCGAGCAATGGCTCGACATCGCGGAAGATCTCGGTGCAGGAGCATTCAATCATACAGTTGACCAGGGACTGGCTGGTATCCCCGGCGCTGCGAAAATCCGTGCGCAGCCCCCAGGCCGGGATGCCCCGGGCGTAGGCATAGCCGACTTCCCAGGCCGTGCCGTCATCGACGGCCGGACCGTCCAGGACCGCGACCACGAGATCACAGCCATCCAGAGCCGACAGGCAGCCCCGGAAGATATGGCTTTTGGCGGTATGCCCCATGCCGGCCAGATCATCGTTGACAAACAGATCCCCGGGCCACAGCGGCGCAACGCCGGGCAAGACTGCGGCCAGATCGCGCAACTCGGCCATAAAGCGGCGCTCGGCCAGGGTAAAAAGCGGTCCCGCGAGATAGACGCGCATACTGATCTCCTCTCAGGCAATATGGATGTGATTCCGTCGGCCCAGTCCCGCTATAGCCGATGGCAGGGCCGCCGGACAACTCCCGTCTTGACCACAAGCCGTGTATGGACTAACCAGTCAAGTGTCCGTGTCCGTATGACTTCCACGACCACTTGGCGGCCGCGCCCATCCTGGGCGGGGCCGCTGTCGTTGGCGCCCCGACACTCCAACATCTCTCGATTGCAAGGTATGACGATGGAAAGCATTCCTATTACCGTTGAAGGCTTCAGACGGCTGGAACGCGAGCTTGAACGGCTGAAGAAAGAACGCCCGGGCGTTATTTTGGCCATCAAGGAAGCGCGTGAAGAAGGCGACCTGCGCGAAAACGCCGGCTACGAAGCCGCCCGTGAACGCCAGGGCATGCTCGAAGCCCGCATCAACTACATCGAATCCCGCATGTCGCGCTTTAACGTCATCGATCTCAATACGTTAGGTGGCGACCAAGTCATCTTCGGGGCTACGGTTGAGATCGAAGACGTCGATACCGGCGACATCAAAAAGTACACCCTGCTTGGTCCCGACGAAGCGGAACCGAGCAAAGGCTCCATTTCGCTCCTTTCCCCTGTGGGATTGGCCCTTCTGGGCAAGTCCGTGGGTGATGAAATCACGGTGGATGCCCCGCGCGGCAAGATCAACTACGAAATCATCTCCATCGTCTTCAACGGCCCCATCGAAGACGCCTGATCCTTCGTCCTGCGCCAAAGCCAGGCCCGGCCGGCAACGGCGGGCTTGGCAGTTTCCCCCTTGGGCCGGCGTCCGGGTATTCCCGGACGCCGGCTAGGGTATTTGTTCGTTGCCGCAGCCAGCGGCGACCCGGGCGTATGGCGGCCACGGCCGGCTGCGGGAGCCTGAAGCCCCGGCGTCAGGCCTCGCCGGCGGCCGCGCGCCGGACAAAAAAGCAGTTGTTCCCGGCCTCGTCGTAACATTTCCCGCACGACACGCAACGCGCCGTCTCCGTTGATCCGCCCTGCCAGCGGGCCGGCAGATCCGGCTGGCGCAGAAGCGGTCGGGACAGGGCGAAATAGGCGATGGCCGTCTCGTTGGCGATGGCTTCCATGGTCGCCGGCGACCGGTTGGCCCCGACCAAAATGACTGGCGCGGCAATGGCCTCGGCCACGGCCGCCGCCTCAGGGCGAAACACGGACTGCGCTTGCTTCTTGCCGCCGCAAATCCCCTTGTTGCCGCCAAGGCCGCTCACTTCGACCAGATCGATGCCGGCCGCGTCCAGGGCCGTGGCCGCGCCGAGGCATTCCTCGAAAACGCCCGGCGTTTCATGCATATCGCGGCAGTCCAGCTTGACGGACAGCAGGAAATCCTCCCCGACCTCCCGGCGAACGGCCGCATAGATGGCCATGAGCAAGGCCCGGCGGCCTTCGGACGATCCGCCGTAGGCGTCGGTGCGGCCGTTGGCCGCAGGACTGAGGAACTGGCTTAAGAAATAGCCGTGGGCTGCGTGGACCTGCACCCCGTCGTAGCCCGCCTCCCGGGCCAGGGCCGCTCCCCGGGCATAGTACTGCGGCAGTTCGTCCAGGACTGCGGTGCTCGGATCATTGGCCGTCCACATGACGCCGTCGCGGCCGGCAAAAGCCAGTTGGCCCAGGAGCAACGCTCCGTTCCCATGGGCCGTCGCCACGAGACGCCGGTGCCCGTCCAGGCCGGCGGCGTCATAGAGGCCGAGCTGGCCGGGCAACGACCTGGCCGTGGCCTGGAGGTACAGGGCGCTGGTGATGATGGCCCCCACCCCGCCTTGGGCCAGCTCCTCATAGACGGCAAGGAGTTGCGGCGTGAGCCGGCCGTCGCCGTCGGCCAGCCGTTCCCAGGTGGCGGAACGAAACAGCCGGTTTTTGAGTGTTCGGCCCTTGATGGTCGTGGCGTCAAACAATGTCTTCATGGGCATCCCTCCACAGGCTTTTGCCCAGGCTATGCTCCGGGCGTCCCGGCAGCGCAAGCACGCACTTTCCAGTGCGCCGGTACCCTATCCCATACTGCCCTGCGCCCCAAACAAAACGCCCCGCCGGTTGCCCGGCGGGCGTTTTGTTTCGCGTTGCAAATCGGCTAGGCCGAGGCTTTGGCCGCGTCCAGGGCGGTCTGCAGCTTGCTCTCGTCCTCGTGGGACAACGAGGTCTGGAGCACCTTGCCGCCGGTGCCGGACAGCTCGGCCAGGACCTTGTCCGCCGTCATCTTGCGGATGAGCACAAACAGCACCGAGGTGTTGGGTTGCAAATGTTCCGCCAGTTTTTTCATGAAATCGTCGTCGATGCCGACATCGGACAAGGCTCCGGCCGCCGCCCCGGCCCCGGCTCCGACCACGGCTCCCAGGATGGGGTTTAAAAAGATCAGGCCGATCAGCATGCCCCAGAAGCCGCCGCCAACCGCTCCGGAGGCGGCCAGATGGTACATCTGGTTCAGTTTGACCTTGCCGTCGCCCTTTTTGACGGCAACCACGGCGTCTTCCAGGTCGACCAGATACTCTTTCTGCATTTTAAGGAGTTTGAGCCGAACTTCTTCAGCCTTGAAAATATCATCATAGCCGACGACAATCAGATCACTCATCTGGGATGCTCCTTGGTGGCTGGGTGTTGCGACGCACCGGTTCCGGGTCGTCCTATTCTTGTATGTGACTGATTTCGGCCGTTGTGGCAACCGGGAAGCGTCGAGGCCCGATCAGTCCGGCCGGGGAAACACGCCCCGGCCCTGGATACAAGAAGCCGCCATCTCCGGCAGAACGCTTGGCGCGGGGCAACGCATCCCTTGACTCCGGCCGGCCAACATCCCATAGTTTGGTTGGAATAACCCCAACGAGGTGCGTATGAAACCGGTCGATCTGCTCTCCATGGGCCTTGGCGCGGCCTTTCTGGCCAAGGACAAACTCGGCGAAGTCCTTGAGGATCTGGAAAAACGCGGCGAAGTTTCCCGGGATGACGCCAAGCGTTTCCTGGACGACGCCAAATCCCGGGCGAAACAGGAAGAGGAAGCCGTTGCCGCCCGCGTGCGCGAAGAAGTCAAGAAAGTCATCAGCGACATGGGACTGGCCACCAAGGACGACATCGCGGAATTAAAGGCCCTGCTCAAGAAAAAATCCGCCTGATGCCGTTCCTTCGGACTCCTCGTCGCGTCTGGCTGACCTTCCGTTTTCTCCACACCGTCTTCGTGCTGGTGCGGCGCAGGGACCGCTTTCTCTTCCTCGCCCCCCTGCCGCCGCGCCAGCTCAAGGAGGCCGTGCTGGCCCTTGGCGTGTGCTTTATCAAACTGGCCCAGGTGCTGGCCACCCGGGCCGACTTTTTTACCGAAGACTACCTGGCCGAGCTGCGCGGCATCCATGACGAAGTCGCCCCCATGTCCGCCGCCGACTTCAAGGCCGCCTTCAATCTGGCCTTTTGCTGCTACATGCCCTTTGCCACCTTCGATGAGGCCCCCATTGCCAGCGCCTCCATCGGCCAGGTGCATGCCGCCACTCTCCCTGACGGCTCCAAGGTCGCCGTCAAACTGCGCCGTTTTGGCGTCGAAGACCGTGTGCGCGCCGACATAGCCCTGATCCGGGCCATGCTTGGCGTCTTCACCCCATTTTTTTCCAACGCCACCAAGAATTCCGTCGAAGCCGTGCTGGCCGAATTCTCGGCCATGATCGTCAAGGAAGCCGACCTGTCCGTGGAACTGGCCAACCTGCGCAAATTCGCCGAGACCTACAGCCACAGCCCGGTGCGCTTTCCCGTCCCCATCCCCCAGTACAGCAACGTCAACGTCCTGGTCATGAGCTTTGAAACCGGCTGGCGCATCGACGACAAGGCGGCCCTGGCCGCCGCCAACATCTCCTTCCCCGCCGTCCTTTTCGCCCTCATCGACTTTTATATCGAACAAATGCTCGTGCGCGGCTACTTCAACGCCGACCCCCACCCCGGCAACATTCTCGTGCGCCCGGACGGCGGCCTGACGCTGCTTGACTTCGGCATGGTCAAACGCCTGCCCGCCGATACCCGCGTGTCCATGATCGAGGTGGCCAAAACCGCCCACGACCGCGACTACGAAGGCTTCATCACCGCCTGCAAACGCCTGGGCATCGTGGCCGCCGGAGCCAATCCCTGCGAAATGATGGAATTCTCCGAACGCATGTTCGACATCTTCGCCGACACCGGACTCACTGCCGCCTCCATGCAGGCCCTGGCCTTCTCGGTCCTCGACTCCATGAAGGACCTGCCGTTCAAGGTGCCCCAGGACGTCGTCTACGTCATGCGGGCCAGCACCCTGATCGAAGGCCTCGGCACCAGCTACATCGAAAACTTCAACGGCATCAAAGACATCCTGCCGCGCCTGCGCCAGAACATGGCCCGGGCCCTTGAGGACGAAGCCGGCCTGTTCCCCACCCTGCGCTCGGAACTGATGAGCCTGCCGCTGACCCTGCGCCGGGCCAAAACCGTCCTGACCGATCTGAGCGAATCCAATCTGCGGGTCAAACTCTCCCCGGAAACCATGGAGTTCGCCGGCGAACGCCTGCGCCGCCACCTGCGCCCGGTGGGAACGGGGCTCCTGCTCATGGCGGCCGCGTTCCTGGCCGCGCTGACGCTCGGCGAGCACGCGGCCTCGGTGTCCTGGGCCTTGTTTGGCCTGGGGGCGCTTCGGATCTGGACGGGACTCAGGTAAGCGGCCGCCCCTGTCTCCCTGCTTCGGGAGTCGGGGGCGGCCTGCCTTTACGGCGCGCCCTGTTGCGGCGTCTGCCCCAGCCACTGCACCCAGACGTTTCGCGTCCTGGGTCCATCCCATTCACAGAGATAGACGCCTTGCCAGGTCCCGAGTCGGAGCTGGCCGTCGGCCACGAGCAGCGTCAGCGAGGGACCGACCAGGGTGGTCTTGACGTGAGCGTCGCTGTTGCCTTCGGCGTGGCGATAGCGGGGATCACGGGGGACCAGCCGGGCCATGGTCGTGACCATATCCGCGGCCACGTCGGGGTCGGCGTCCTCGTTGACGGTCAGGCCGGCGGTGGTGTGGGGGCAAAAGACGACAATGGCTCCGTCGCGCCAGTTCTTGGCCGCAACCAGTTCCCGGAGGGCCGGGGTGATGCGGACCAGGGCTTCGCGGCAGGGGGTGCGCAGTTCCAGGGTTTCCATGGCGACTCTCCTTTTCGGGTCAGCTGCGGGCCGGGCGGCAGGCGTGGCCGAAGGTCGCGTCGTAGAGTTTGGAGGTGGTGGCCTGTCCCAGGCCCGGCAGGATGAGAAAGACGGTCTGGCGGTCAATGCCTTCGCGGCGCACGGTTTCGGCCAGGGTGGCAATGGTGGCCCAGAGGCGTTTTTCCCCGGGCCATCCCAGGCGATGGGCCAGGGCGACCGGGGTTTCGGGCGGATAGCCGCCGTCAAGGAGCGCCTGGGCCACGCCCTCGGGGTCCCCGGCCGAGAGATAGACGGCCATGGCCGAGCGGTGCCGGGCCAGATCGGCCAGGGTTTCGCCTGGCGGCATGGGCGTGCGTCCGGCCAGCCGGGTGAGGATCAGCGTCTGGGTGATCTCGGGCACGGTAAAGGACACGGCAAAGGCGGCCGCAGCGGCCGAGGCCGAGGTGACGCCCGGAATGACGGCGTAGGGGATATGTTCGGCCGCAAGCAGCGCGGCTTGTTCGGCAATGGCCCCGTACAGGGCGGGATCGCCGGTGTGGACCCGGGCCACGAGTTTGCCGGCCCGGGCGGCGGCGGCCATGAGGGCGTGGGTCTCATCCAGAGCCAGCGGCGCGGAATCAACCACCCGGGCCGCGGGTTTGGCCAGGGCCACGATGCCGGGCGAGACCAGCGACCCGGCGTAGAGCACGAGGTCGGCGGTGGCGATGAGGCGGCTGGCCTTGACGGTCAGCAAATCGGGGTCGCCGGGGCCGGCGCCGATAAAATAGACCCGAGGGGAAACGTCTGGTGCTGCGGCATCAGGCATGGGCAGGCTCCTTGGCGGCGGTGAGGATAAAAACCGGATTGTCGGCAGCCAGACGCAAATCCCCGGCCAGCGGCGCGGACTGGCCGGCCTGCAACTGGGTCAGCGAAAACGGGACGGCCAGGACGGTCAGTGTGGCCATGGCCTGCCACAGCGAGCCGAGCAGCACGGCATTGACGACGAGCCGCCCGCCCGGACGCAGACGGCGGCAGAGGGTCGGCAGCAGATCGGGCCGGGTGGACAGGCCACCGCCGACAAAGATGCGATCAGGGTCGGGCAAGGCCTCAAGCCCGTCCGGGGCCTCGGCCAGGACGGGAGCGACGGTCAGCGCGCCGGTGCGCCGGATATTTTGAACCAGCAGGGCATGGCGTTTCGGGTCGCGCTCGACAGCGAAAACCGGGCCGCCGGGATTGAGCAGGCTTGCTTCCAGGGCCACGGACCCGGTGCCGGCCCCGACATCCCAGACGACGTCGCCGGGCCGCACGGCCAGGGCGGCCAGGGACACGGCCCGTACCGGGGCTTTGGTAAAAACCGCGTCGTGACGCAGGAGCGCCTCGTCGGGTAAGCCCAGGTGCAACGGCACGGCCGACGGCACAGTGCGTTCGACCAGAACCAGGGTCAGGGCCGAGGCCGTGACACCGGCCGCTTCGGCCAGGGACAGCCGGCGGAGGCGCTCGCCGGGCAGGTGCAACTCCTCGCAAATGGTCAGGGCAAACCCATCGCCGCCGCGCGCAAGGACCCGGGCGGCAATGGCGGCCGGGCTGTTGACGGCGTCGGTGTAGACGGCCACGGCCCCATGGGCGGCCAGGGCGGCAAACAGCGGCGTATACGCGGTACGGCCGTGCAGCGACACGACGGGCAGGCCGGCCCAGGGCCGGCCAAGGCGGGAGCAGGCGGCGGCCACAGCGGTGACGTTGGGAAAAAAACGCAGCCGTTCGGGGGCAAAGCGGGTCAAAAGCGTCGTCCCGATGCCGAAATACAGGCCGTCGCCGTCAGCCAGCACGGCCACGGCCTGCCCGGCGTTCGTGGCCGCTTCGACGGCGTCCAGCACGGCGGCCAGCGGCCCGGCAATGGGAATACGCCGGCCGGGATGGTCGGGAAAGGCAGCCAGCAGGCGCGATCCGCCAACCAGGACACTGGCTCCGGCCAGGGCGGCGGCAGCCTCCGGGGCGAGGCAGGGGCGGCCCAGGCCGCAGCCGATGACGGCGATGGGGGGCGGCGAAAGGTGTGACGTCATGGCCGTGTGTGTACCGGGCGCAGGCGGCGCGGTCAAAAGGGGCCTTGCCCTTTGGGGCCGGCTGATCCAATACAGGTTCTATCGCAGGCAGGGAGGACGGCATGGAAACGCAGCAGACGCGGGTACGGTTTACGGGTGGGGCGCTGGCTTCCTTTGGCTATTCCTTCCTGTTTCTGTTCCTTTTTTTCCTGATCCTCCCCGGAGCCTGGGGGGCTGTGCCGTTTGCCGTCTGGTGGACGGCCCATCTTGCCTTTGACGACGGCGCCCGGGCCGAATTCACCGGCCGGGCCGGACAGGTCTGGGTCCTTATGGCCGGGCTGGCCTTTCTGGCCTATCTGCCAAGCCTCGCCACGGCCGGGCTGCCCAAGAGCGGCAGAACAGGGTTTATCCAACTGGCCCTGTCCCTGGTTCTGTTCCCGTTGGATGCAGCCCTTAAACTCCCGATTTACCGCTGGTTTATTGAGAATATTCGGCTCACGCCCGGCGGCCGTCCGCGCTTTACCGCCACCTATGCCGGCTATGTGGGCTGGCTGTCCCTGCTCCTTTTGTCCCTCGTGACCGTCGTTGGCTGGGCCTGGGCCGCCGTGGCCATGCAGCGCTGGTTTTGCCGCCACATCGAATCCGAGGCCTATGTCGTCAGTTTTACCGGCACGGGCTGGGGCCTGTTGTGGCGAAGCCTTTTCTGGCTGGTCGGCATGGTGCTGCTTCTTCCCCTGCCCTGGGTGTTCCGGTCGATCTACGGCTGGTGGGCGGGCAATCTGGTGGTGACGCACACTGCCGCCCCGGCCGTTGCGGACGATTTCCCGGTTTTCGGCACGGCCTGATCGCCCGGTCGCGCGTCCGGGCGCTGGCCTGGCGCGCCCGGCTCGGCTACCATGTCCCCATGACGCACACCCTCCCCCCGGCCCTGGTCGTGGCCGGCACGAAAAGCGGCTGCGGCAAGACGTCGGTCGCCCTTGGCCTCATGCGGGCGCTCACCCGACGCGGCCTCACCGTTGCCGCCTTCAAGGCCGGACCGGATTTCATCGACCCCGGCCATCACGCCCTGGCCAGCAACCGGGCCAGCCACAATCTCGACGACTGGATGTGCGGGGAAAAAGGCGTGCGGGACATCTTTGCCCGCTGGGCTGCCGGGGCCGACGCGGCCGTCATCGAGGGCGTAATGGGCCTTTTTGACGGGCTTTCGGCCACGGACGAGGCCGGCAGCACGGCCCGGCTGGCCAAGCTCCTCGGACTGCCGGTGCTGCTGGTGGTGGACGCAGCCTCCATGGCCCGGTCGGCAGCGGCCCTGACGCTTGGCTATGTGCGCTTTGATCCCGGCCTCACCTTTTGCGGCGTTATCCTTAATAACGCCGGCAGCCCGTCCCATGCGGCGCTGTTGGCCGAAGCCTTGGCTGTCGCCCTGCCGGATGTGCCGGTCTGGGGCGTGTTGCCGCGCCGACACGACATCGCCACCCCCTCGCGCCATCTGGGGCTGGTCACGGCCGAAGATGCCCCGGATACGGCCCCGCGCCTGGACGCCCTGGCCGACTGGCTCGAAGCGGCCATCGACCTCCCGGCCCGTCTGGCCGCCCTCCCCCGGGCCACGTTCCCGTCTCCATCAGATGGCCTTTTCGACACAGCCTCCGCGACTCAAGGCGCTTCCATCCCGCCCCATCATCCCCGCCCCCCCCATCCAGGGGGTCCGGGGGGGATGATCCCCCCCGGCGGGGTGCAGGGGCAGCGCCCCTGCCAGGAAAGTCCAGAAGGGGCAGCGCCCCTTTTGGCCCCCGGAGGGTTCCTGTCGCCGCGCCCCTGCATATTAGCCGTCGCCCGCGATCAGGCGTTTTGCTTCTATTACGGCGAAAATCTACGTCGACTCGAGGCGGCCGGGTTGGAGCTGGTCCCGTTTTCACCGCTGGCCGATACGGCGCTGCCGCCGGGCAGTGACGGCCTGTATCTGGGCGGCGGCTACCCGGAGGTCCATGCGGCGGCCTTGTCCGGCAATGCGGCCATGCGCCGGGCGGTGCAGGACTTTTGCAGGACCGGCCGGCCGGTCTATGCCGAGTGCGGCGGGTTTATGTATCTATTGGAGTCACTGACCGACCTGGACGGACGGCCCTGGCCCATGGCCGGGGTGTTCCCGGCCATGGCCGCCATGGGACCGCGCTTTGCGGCCCTGGGCTACCGGGAAGTGACCACCCGGGCGGGGACGCTCCTTGGCCCGGCCGGCACGGTGCTTCGCGGCCATGAGTTCCACTATTCGCGCCTGACGCACGCGCCGACCGGCGTTGCGGCCGTGTACGGGGTCACCGGACGCAAGGGCGTTCTCGACGCGCCCGAAGGCTTTGTGTCCGGCGGAACGCTTGGCAGCTACGTGCATCTCCATTTTGGCAGCAACCCTGACGCGGCGGTCCATTTCGCCGCCGCCTGCGCAGCGGCACGATGAAACGCGACCAGCCGCTTCGCGAAGGCTTCACCACCGGCACAGCCGCTTCCGGCGCGGCCAAGGCGGCCACGCTCCTGCTGCTGACCGGCAGCGCGCCGCCGACCGTGGACGTGCCCCTCCCCGGCGGCGGACGCATGGCGCTGCCCGTGGCCGAGGCCCATCTTGCCGGCGATACGGCTGTTGCCGCCATCATCAAGGACGCCGGCGACGACCCGGACGTGACCCACGGCGCGGCCATCGGCTGCCGGGTGTCACGGCTGATCGGGGCAGCGGACGGGAGCGTGGTGGTGGACGGCGGCGAAGGGGTCGGGCGCGTCACCTTGCCGGGACTGCCGGTGGCGGTGGGGCTGGCGGCGATCAATCCCGCCCCGAGAGCGCAAATTGCCGCGGCCGTGGCCGAGGCCATGCGGCTGGCCGGCTACGACGGGGGCATTTCGGCGGTGGTGACGGTGGCGGACGGCGAGGGGCTGGCCCGAAAGACGCTCAACCCCCGCCTGGGCATCGTGGGGGGCATTTCGATCCTCGGCGTGTCGGGCATCGTGCGGCCGTTTAGCCACGACGCCTGGCAGACCTCCATCAGCGAGTCCCTGGACGTGGCCCGGGCGCTTGGCCACGACACGGTCGGCTTTTCCACGGGACGACGCAGCGAGGCGCTCTTGCGGGCGGCCGAACCGGAGCTGCCGGAAACGGCGCTCATGCAGGCGGCGGATTTTTTTGCTTTTGCCCTGGCCGAGGCGGCCAGACGGGATTTCGGCCGCATCGTCTGGGCGGCCTTTGGCGGCAAGCTGGTCAAGATGGCCCAGGGGCTGCAAAACACCCACGCCCACCGCGGGGACACGGATTTTTCCGCCCTGGCCGGCTGGTGCGCGGCCGCCGGCTGGCCGGCCGGGCTGGCCCAACAGGCCGCAGCGGCCAATACCGCCCGCCACGCCCTGGAGATGGCCCCGTCGCCTGCGGCCAAGACGGCCCTGGTCGCAGTCCTGGCCGGTGAGGCTCTGGGCCACATGCGCCGGTTTGCCGGTCCCGGCCCAAGCCTCACCCTGCTCGTCTTCGACTTCGACGGCGGCCTGCTTGGCCGGTTTGGAGAAAAGCCCTATTCGTCCTTAAGCGACCGGGTCATAAGCTCGTAGACAGCCTGCCCCGGGTCCTTGTCCTTGTAGAGAATGGCGTAGACCTGCTCGGTAATGGGCATATCGACGCCGATCTTGAGTCGCAGGGCCTCGACGGCCTCGGTGGTTTTGACCCCTTCGGCCACCATCTTCATCTCGGCCAGGATGTCGAGGAGCTTTTGCCCCTTGGCCAGCCGCAGGCCGACCTGCCGGTTGCGGGACAGGTCGCCGGTGCAGGTGAGCACCAGATCGCCCATGCCGGACAGGCCCATAAAGGTCTGTCGATCCGCACCCATGGCCTTGCCAAGCCGACTCATCTCGTGAAGCCCCCGGGTGATCAGCGCCGCCCGGGCATTGCCGCCAAAGCCCAGTCCGTCGGCCACGCCGGCAGCAATGGCAATGATGTTTTTAATTGCCCCGCCAAGCTCCACCCCGCGCACGTCACTGGCCGTATAGACCCGGAAATACGGCGTGGACAGGGCTTCCTGCACGTCCTTGCCGCTCTTTTTGTCCTTGCAGGCCAGGGTCACGGCCGTTGGCATCTCGCGGATGACCTCGTAGGCAAACGACGGCCCGGACAACATGGCAAAGTGCGGTTTGACCGCGGCCAGGGCGTCGTCGCAGACCTGGGACATGGTCATGAGGCTGTCGAGTTCGATTCCCTTGCTGGCACAGATGATGACCGGACGTTTGGGCAGATATTTGATGAAACGCTGGTAGGCGTTTCGGATGAACTGGCACGGCACGGTGAAGATAAAATGCCGGGCTTCGTCAGCCACTGTCGCCGCATCGGTGCTGACTTCGAGGGCATCGGAAAGTTTGCGGCCGGGCAGATACCAGGAATTTTCCCGGGTGGTGCGAATCTCGTTCATAACGGTCTGTTCGCGCACCCAAAGTCGGGCCTCGTGGCCGTTTTTGGCCAGCATGTCGGCCAGGGTGGTGCCCCAGCTGCCGCCGCCTATCACCGCGATTTTCATAGTGCTCCCTTCCGGCGCTGCCAAACGGCTGCGCCAATGCCGCCCGCAGCGGCTGTTTGGCGATCACCCGCCACGGTTGCCTCTAGCATACAAAGCCGCTAAGGACAAAGGCTTTCCAGACGACCAAACAGGAGACGACATGGCAGAAGCACCGGGTCTCACCCCGCTGACCGCACTCGACCGGGACATCCTCAAACGAGTCCAGGGCACCTTGCCCGATTCCGCCACGCCCTATGCCGACATCGCCGCCGCCGTGGGCACGGACGAGGCCCACGTCATCAGTCTGCTCGCCCGCATGGCCGAAACCGGGGAAATCCGCCGGTTCGGAGCGACCCTCAAGCACCAGAAGGCCGGCTACGGGGCCAACGTCATGGTGGCTTGGTCCGTGGATGAGGAAGACGTGGACCGGATGGGCGCGATCATGGCCAAACGCCAGGAAATCAGCCACTGCTACCACCGCGTCACCTGCATGGAATGGCCGTACAACCTCTACACCATGATCCACGGCCGTTCGCCTGAGGACTGCCAGGCCGTGGTGACGTCGCTGGCCGCCGAAACCGGCCTGGATGATTTCGCCATGCTTTTCAGCCTCAAAGAACTCAAGAAAGTCAGCATGCGCTATTTTTAACCGGGGCCGGCAACAGATCGCCGATGGCTCTTGCCGTCTGCGGTATTGCGTGGCAGATATGGCGGCAATGAAACACTATTTGCCTTTGCTGCCCTCGTCCACCCGGCCCCAGGGCCGGCTGCGGGACACAAGCCGCCAACCGCAACGATCATGCCGGCCCGTCGCCGCCTGACCGTTTTCCCCCAGCCTTTCCTGGCAGGCCGCGTACTATGGCCCGCCGTCATTCTCTGCCTGCTGCTTTTTCCCCAGGCTGGGGCCGGGGCAGCCCAGGCGGCCGCACCACCCCCGGTCCCGACCATCACCAGCCTGGCCGTCCTGGCCGCCCCGCCGGACGCTCCCTCCGTGGCCTGGGCCATCGACCAATACCAGGCCGGCCGCTTCCTAAGCCTCCCGGACAAGGTCTTCACCGCTTCGGGGGAGCAGACCTATTGGTTGCGCGTCGGGCTTGCCGTCCCGCCCGGCCTTGCCGACCAAACCTACGCCCTGGACCTCAACTGGCCATTTTTGCGCCTGCTCCAGGCCTACCTCCCCGGGCAACCCCTGGCCATGCCGGCAGCCCGCAGCGAATGGAACTTCTATCAGCCCGCCCCGGTGCCCCTGCCGCCGCACCTGTCGGGGGAGATTGCCGTCTACATCCGGCTGGCCGGCTATGGCAGCATCAACCTCAATCCGGTCATCGTGAACGGCCGGGACGCCGCCCGCCAGGCAAGGCTGCGCCCCTGGGTTCTCGGCCTGTTCTTTGGACTCCTGGGGTCGATGCTGGCCTACAACCTCTTTCTTTTTGTGTCGCTGCGCGACGCCAGCTATGGCTATTACGTGGCCAACGCCGCCCTGCTCATCCTCTATTATTTTTTCTCCACCGGAATGCCCGGCGATATCCTCCCCCTGGATTCCCGGACCTCCCTTGACCGGCTGCTTCGGGGCTTTCATCTTGTAGCGGCCCTGCTCTTTGCCAATATGGGCCTTTTCACCCGGTCTTTTCTGCTCACGCGCCGGGCCAGCCCCAGCCTCGATCGCATCCTGATCGGACAAATCCTGCTGGCCTTGCTGCTCGTGCCGCTGGACCTCCTGTTCCCGATCGAAGCCAGTTTTACCATAGCCCCATCCATCGGCATGCTGACGGCCGTGGTCATTTTGCTGGCCGCCGTGGTCCGGCTCGTTCAGGGCTTTCGCCCAGCCGTGATTTTCGTGGTCGGCTGGGGATTTTACGTCCTGTGCGGGGCCGTCCACTCCATGACCTGGGCCGGCATCCTGGCGGCCACGCCGGCCACCATCCACGCCCCCATGGTCGGTACGGCAGCGGAAGTCTTCATCATGTCCCTGGCCCTGGCCTACCGGATCAAATTACTGCGCGATCACGCCCGGCTGGCCGACCAGGAACGCCAGCGTCTGGCCGTGGAAAAGGCCCGGTCCGACGAGGCCTGCGATACGCTGGCCCGGGAAAACACCCTGCTCGCCCTGGTCCTCGACGACCACCGGTTCGGCATCGGCGTGGTGCAGGACGGCCGGTTCCAGTTTGCCAACCGCCAGTTGGCCCGGCATCTGGGCCGCGACGACGTGGCTGGCCAGCTCCTGACCGACGTGCCCCAGGCCGCCCGGTTTCTGGGCGTCGCCCTGGACATGAGCGCCGAGCGGGACAGCGAACGCGAGGTGGTGCTTGGGGAAAACGGGTCCGGCCGAACGCTGCGGGCCGCCGGCCGGCTGCTCGACCCGGCCCGGCCGGAGCTTGGCACGGTCTACCTTGTGGAAGACGTCAGCGACGCCAGACGCCTGGAACAGCTCAAGAACGACATCGACCAAGTCATGCGCCACGATCTCAAAAGCCCGCTGGCCACCATCGCCGGCATCCGGGAAGCCCTGGAACTGGCCGGTCCGCTGACCGAACGCCAACAGCGGCTGACCGCCATGCTGGAACGGACGGTGGCGGAGATGACCTCGCGCATCAACCTGTCGCTGGCTTTGTATAAAATCGAGGCCGGCAGCCTGCGCCTGACCCCTGGCCCGGCGCCCCTGGCCCGGCTGCTGGAGGATGCCCGGCTGGAGCTGGCCCCGTTTCTGTCTGCCGGCGGTCGCCTGGACATTGCCTATGATGCGCCGCCCGGGGCCTTTGTCGTCCTGGGTGAGCCCACGCTGCTGCTGTCGCTGTGGGTCAATCTGTTCAAAAACGCCCTGGAGGCGGCGGCAGGGGCAGGAGCAGTCACCGTGGCCGTGTCCGATCCCGGCGCACCCCGCGTGGCCATCACCAACCCAGGCGAGGTGCCGCCCGACGTGCGCGACCGGTTTTTCGAAAAATACGCCACGTCCGGCAAGCCGGGCGGCGCCGGGCTTGGGGCCTACAGCGCCCGGCGCATTGCCCGGGCCTTTGGCGGCGACGTCACCCTCGACGCCTCGCGCCCGGGCCTGACCACCGTCACGGTGATCGGCCTGCCCCCGGCCTGAGCCCGGACAGCCGTCCCACCGCGCCGTCTGCCGCGGGAGCCGAAAGCTCCAAACGGCGGCCGGCTACGACCTGGCGTTCCGGACGGCCCGGCACTCTTCCAGAGCGGTGCGAAACGCCGGGGAATTGACCCGGTTGAGCAGCAGCATATCCTCGGTCTCAAGGGACCGGCGCAGCTCGTTGAGGTCGCTTTTGAGCAATTTGCGGATGGCCAGCATGGTCGCCACCTGCCGCTCCTGGTAGTAGTCGGCGATGGTCAGGGCCGCTTCCTCAACCTTGGCCTCGGGCACAATCTTGTCCACAATGCCGAGCTTAAGCGCCTCTTCAGCCGTGAAGCGCGGCCACTGGAGCACCTCGGCCGCCTTGCCGGCCCCAAGCATCCGCGACAGAAAATAGCCGCCGCCGCCCTTGGGCACGGTGCCGAGCTCGGCAAAGACGTTTTCAAACACGGTGTGCTCGGAAACGATGCGGTAGTCGCAGGCCAGGGCCATGTTGAGATGAAACAGGGAGATGCGCCCGCAGTCGGCGTTAATCGTCACCTTGTTTAAACCGGCCATGGTGACGGTGTAATTGTTGACGAGATTGAGCAGTCTTTGGAGCAGGTAATCCTCACGGCGCGAGGCGAGCAGGGATTCGAAGAACTCCAGCGTTTCGTCGCCGCCGGATTTTTCCGACGCCCCGATAAACGTCACCACATTCACTTCTTCAGTGCGGGAGATGATCTCCAAGTGGTCGAAAAAGGTGTCTATCTTTTTGAGATCCCCGGCGTGGCGGGCAAAATGCGGCTTGCCGCGCACCAAGAGCATGGCGTCGCGGCGCTCGGCTGAGAAAAATTCATTATCCGTGACAAGGCTGGTCGTGACTTCCATGACGTCCTCCGTAACGGCCCTGTGCCGATACAGAAAACCGTGCCAGTCCAGGGAGTTCCTGTCAACACGGCGGCCTGGGCGAAGCCGCGCCAAGGAGTGCGCCCCGACCGCAAAACCCCTTGCCTTGGCCCCAAGAGGCCTCTATCCTTACCCAAACTTTCAACTCGCCAAGGGGGACCATTGCATTGAGCGCCCGAAGCCTGGACGCCTTGTTCCGTCCCAATTCCGTGGCTGTTGTCGGCGCCTCGGCCGACCCCGGCCACGTGGGCGCGGTCATCATGCGAAACCTGCTTGGCGGCAAGTTTCTGGGACCGGTTATGCCCGTGGCCCCGGATCTGGCCGAGATCGACGGCATCACCTGCTACAAGTCCGTCGACACCCTGCCGCTGACCCCGGATCTGGCCGTCATCTGCACCAGCCCCGACTCCGTGCCGGAAACCCTGCGCGAACTCGGCCGGCGCGGCGTCGGCGCGGCCGTGGTGCTGCCGCCGGGCTATGCCAAACTCGCTCCCGAGGCCAAACGCAGCCTGCAAGCCCGGATGCTCGAAGCGGCCTCCCCATCCGGCATCCGCATCCTCGGCCCCTCCGGCATGGGGCTGGTCGTGCCCGGCATCGGGCTTAACTGCTCCCTGGCCAACCGCGACGCCAATCCCGGGCGCATGGCCTTTATTTCCCAGTCCGCTTCGCTTTTTACCGCCGTCCTTGACTGGGCCGACACCAAGGGCATCGGCTTTTCCCACATCCTGTCGCTGGGCGACCGGGTCGATCTCAAGTACGCCGACATCCTCGACTACATGGCCTCCGATCCCAACACCCGCTCGATCCTGCTCTATGTCGAGACGGTCACCGACGCCCGGTCGTTTATGAGCGCCTCCCGGGCGGCCGCCCGCAACAAGCCCCTGCTCGTGGTCAAACCCGGGCGCAAGCTCTGGACGCTTTTCCCACCCGGTCCGAGCGAGGGCCGCGACGAGGTCTATGACGAGGCCTTTCGCCGGGCCGGCATGCTGCGGGTGGGCGAAATCGACACCCTTTTTGACGCGGCCGAAACCCTGGCCCGGGCCAGGCCGCTCTCCGGCGACCATCTGGCCGTTTTGACCAACGGCGGGTCCATGGGCATCATGGCCGCCGACGCCCTGCTCGACGGCGGCGGCCGGCTGGCCCCTTTTGACGCCGACACGACAACCGCCCTGTCCGCCGTGCTCGGCCCCAACTGGCAGCGCCAAGGCGTGGTCGACATGGGCGTGGACGCGGCCCCGGCCCTGTACGCCGAATCGCTGCGGGCGCTGTTGCGCGCCCCCGGAGCCAACGCCGTCCTGGTGGTCCATGTGCCCTTTCCCGGGGTCTCCCCCGAGGAGACGGCCCGGGCCGTGGCCGAAGTCGCCGCCAAGACCAGCCGCACCGTGCTGGCCTGCTTCATGGGCTACAATCCGGCCGGCGGCGAGGCGCTCCACATTTTAAACAAGGCCGGCGTGCCCACCTACGCCACCCCGGACCAGGCCGTCTCGGCCTTTGTCCAACTGGCCCGCTACCGCAAAAACCAGGAACTCCTGATGGAGATGCCGGCCAGCCTGCCCGACGCCTATGCCCCCGACCCGGACGCGGCCCGGGCCGTGGTGGAGCGGGCCTATAGCGAGGGCCGCCTGACCCTCACCGACCCCGAAGCCAAGGAAGTCCTCGGCTATTACGGCGTGCGGGCCATTGCCTCGCACATCACCGAGGACATCGACGACGCCGTGGCCGCAGCCGACGCCCTGGGCTATCCCGTAGCCGTCAAAATCATTTCCCCGGACATCCCCAAGCCCTTTGACGTCGGCGGCATAGTCCTGGACGTCCCTGGTCCCGAGGCCGTGCGCGAAGCGGCCGCCGCCGCCCGGCAGCGGGCGCTCGACCATGTGCCGGGCGCGCGCATCGAAGGCTACGTCATCCAGGAGATGGGTCGGCGGGCCGGAGCCCACGAGGTAACCATCCAGGCCCGGGTGGACCCGGTCTTTGGCCCCTACGTCATCTTCGGCCAGGGCGGCCTGGCCGCCAGGGTCACCCGGGACAAGGCCGTGGCGCTGACCCCGCTTAACATGTCCCTGGCCAGGGATCTGGTCTGCCGCACCCGGGTGGCCGCGGCCCTGACCGGCGGCGGCGGCCAGCCGGCCGTGGACCTCGACGCCCTGTGCCTGACGCTGAATCAGATTTCCCAGTGCGTGGCCGACCTGGAGCGCGTGGCCGCCATCGACGTCAACCCCGTGCTGGCCCATCCCGACGGCGTCACCGTCATCGGCGCGACCATCCGGCTCTCGCCCGAACCCCAGCCCGACCCCCACCGGCTGGCAATCCGCCCCTATCCCCGGGAACTGGAAGAAAAAGCCGTGCTGCGAAACGGCCGCCCCGTGCTTCTTCGGCCCATCCGCCCCGAGGACGAACCGGCCCATTACGACTTCTTCAAGCACCTCTCGGCCGAGGACCTGCGCTTCCGGTTCTTCGGCGTGGTGCGCGACCTGTCCCATACCGAAATGGCCAAGCTCACCCAGATCGACTACGAGCGCGAAATGGCCTTTATCGCCACCGCGCCGGGTCCTGACGGCCGGCCCGAGACCCTTGGCGTGGTGCGGGCCTCCACCCGGCCGGACAACGCCACGGCGGAATTTGCCGTCATCGTGCGCTCGGATCAAAAGGGAGCCGGCCTTGGCCGGATGCTCATGGAAAAAATCATCCGCTATTGCCGCGGACGCGGCACCAAGGAACTGACCGGGCAGGCGCTTATGGAAAACGGCGGGATGCAGGGACTGGCCGAGAAACTCGGCTTTTCCGTGGTGCGCAACTACGACGACGAGGTGGCGGAAATGCGCCTGCCGCTCCAGGAATCGCCGACCGACGGGACGGGACGGCCATGACGGCCACTCCCGACGTCGTCGCGGCCCCGGACCTGAAAGCCTATTCCCCGATCAAGACGGCCTGCCTGCGCCCCTGGGGCACGGGCCGGTTTTCCCTGTACGTGCGCAAGGGCCAGGGGCTGGTGCTTTACGCCTCGCGCGGGGCGGCTTTCACCCAGGAGCAGGTCCGCCGGCTCAAGGCTGCCAATATCGAGACGGTCTACATCCACACCGGCGAGTTGCGCCACTTTGAGAACTATCTGCGCGACAACCTGGGCGAAATCCTTCTCGATGAATCCATTGCGCTCACCGACCGGGCCGAGGTCTGGCACGCCAGCGCCACCACCCTGGTGCGCGGGGTGCTGGAAGAAAAACTGCCCCATTCCATCAGCCGCGCCCGGTTCGATCAGGTGGGCAAGCTCGTGCGCCAGTCCATCGGGTTTCTGCAAGCGCCCGGAGCCATGCAGAACGTGGCCCAGCTCATCAGCAAGGGCTATCAGGACTACCAGCACGGGCTGGCCTCCATGGTGCTCACCTCCATCATGCTCATGGACCACAAGGGCATGACCGAAGACCTGCTGGTCAAAATCGGGGTGGGGGCGCTGTTGCACGACGTGGGCAAAACCGGACTGCCCGAAGGCCTCATCGATCGGCGGCCCGACGCCTGGACGCCCGAAGAAGAGGCGTTGTTCCGGTCCCACCCGGCCATGGGCGTGGGCCTGCTCGTCAATCTGCCGCTGCCCACGGAAACCCTCCACTGCATTCTTTTCCACCACGAGCAGGAGGACGGCAAAGGCTTCCCGGCCGGCATGCCGGCCGCCGGCATCCCCTATTTCGTCAAGGCGCTCACGGTCTGCAACACCTACGACGCCCTGACCCGGGCCTGCGTCTGGCGGCCGGCCTATCCGCCCTTTGAGGCGCTGCGCAAGATGGAAGCAAAAAAGGAGACCTTCGACCGGGCCATGTTCAAGCGGCTGATCATGATCCTGGCCGATGCCGAGCTGCTCAAAGGCGGCGGCGCTGCGGCCCAAAAAGGGGAATTGCCGCCGCAAGAGCCGACCGGCGGCGCGGAGAGCGCGTAGGGGAGAGGGGGAGGAGAAGGGAAGGGAAGAGGCCTCCGGCGGCCAAAGGGCAGTGCCCTTTGGAATCCCACCTGGGGTTGGCTTGATTTGCCCATGCCCATTACCGAGCCGGGAAGCGGACATTGCGCAAGAAAAGACGAAAAAAGACTGGGACTGCAACTGGTTGGTGCTTAAGCTTGACGGGAACCACAGCTTCTTCGGGGGCCGGAACCAGCCTTTGCCTTACAAAGAATTCATACGCGACTGCAACCAGCCGTCAGCCACGCCTTGTGTGACACTCCATTCTCTGAAATCATTGCGCTTTCCAGCAAAGATTACGAAACACGGCAGCGTTGCAAGCCCACTCGTCCATACGCCGCACCCCTCCTGCACGGCTGGACATCCTGCCGCAGGCCTTCTACCCTGCGAGCAAGAGGCAGGCCATGCCTCAAAAGGAGTACCGCGTGGACAGAAGATCATTCATACGGACAGCGGGAACGCTCTGCGTCGGCCTGGGACTTGTCGGCAATGAAGCGGCCTTCGCGCAGAAAAGCGATATTTTGCCGCCGCCGTCCCTGCCCGGGAGCAAAACCCTGGAGGAAGCCCTGCGGGCCAGGCAATCGATCCGAAGCTACTCGGAACAGGACGTGCCGGGCGAGGTGCTTTCGGGACTGCTCTGGGCCGCCTGCGGCGTCAACCGCAAGGAAACCGGCAAGCGAACCGCGCCAAGCGCGGTCAACAAACAGGAAATCGATGTCTGGGTGGCCAAGAAGGACGGCGTGTTTCTGTACGATGCCAAGGACCATGCCCTCGTCCGCAAGGGCGACGCGGACATCCGGGCGCTGACCGGCACCCAGAGCTACGTGCCCACGGCCCCGCTCGATCTGATCTATGTCGCGGACATGGGCAAGGTCGCGGGCAAGACCGAGGAAGAAAAGTCCAATCTGGCCTGGGCCGACACCGGGTACATCAGCCAGAACGTCTATCTCTACTGCGCTGTCATGGGTCTTGGCACGGTGGTGCGGGCCAGCATCGACTACCCGGCCCTGTCCAAGGCCATGGGACTGGCCGCCAACCAGCGGGTCATCATGGCCCAATGCGTGGGCTATCCGAAAGTGTAGCGTGTAGGCCAGCGGCGGACCGGTCAGCTCTGCTTCGCGCATAGGGTGAACAGCCGCCGCCATTTTACGCTACTCATTTAACATTTCACAGGGGATACGCTTATTCTAAGCGTATCCCCTGTTGTTTTCAGCACCACGGAACCAACGTGAAGTTAATAACTCACGGAAGGCGATCCGTTGATGACGCTAGCTGTTTGAATTTTATCGATGACATCTAGTAAAAAAAACGATATCGATACATTTTTTCCATTCTGACGGCAAAGTTCGAGAGCTTTCTAAAAAACCTATCTAGACTTTATGTACCGTTTGCAGATTTTCTATTTGATTTACAAAAAAAATACAAGTGCCTACTTACTGTATAAGCAGATAAAAATAATGGGAATGGAAACACTTTTGTCCATCCGTAATTTTTAAAATAAAGAGAAGCAACCAATCCCGACACTATAGCCGTCAAAAGCAAAATATTAGAAGTCAAAAAAATCTTTTGCGTAGAATACGGTACAGACTTATCATACAATAAAAATTCTGATCCAAATCCCAACATTCCTTTTTCACTGCATTCTTTCGGATATAACTTGTCAAATTCCTTTTTTGCATACACTCCAAGACACAATCCAAACAAAGTACCAACAACACACAAGACAATAAGCAGCTTCATTACATAATACATAAACGCCTCTAGCAAATGAAATTCATACAAAATACACAACTACTCAGGTGGTACGGCCAAGCGAAATCTGCGTTCGCGTTGACGAACATCCTAAACAAAAATATATAAATTTAGTGCAACTATAGCAAGGCGAAACAAAGACGGCAATCAAACGAGTAGCATATATCAATATTGCTTCGGCTGGAGCATCGTATCCCGCTTCTGAGAATAGAAATCCGATGCTCCAACCCCTCGTCCCCGCTACCCCGGGTACCCTTCGTCGGCCAGCAACCCCCGCGAGGTGGCCGCCGTGCGGGCCAGGACGTCGCAGCGTTCGTTTTCCGGGTGGCCGGTGTGGCCGCGCACCCAGTTGAACTTGACCTTGTGGCGGGCTAAAAGCGGGATCATGCGCTGCCAGAGGTCCTGGTTTTTCACCGGTTTGCGCTCGGAATTGACCCAGCCCTTTTTGATCCACGAGGCCAGCCAGCGCTTTTCGATGGCGTCGTGGACGTAGCGCGAATCGGTCACCAGGGACACGATGGACGGTTGCGGCAGGTTTTCCAGGGCTTCGATGACGGCCAGGAGTTCCATGCGGTTGTTGGTGGTGAGCTTGCGTCCGCCGGAAATCTCCTGGCGTTCGCCGTTGCAGTCGATCACCGCGCCATAGCCGCCGGGTCCGGGATTGCCGAGGCAGGCCCCGTCGGTATAGATCATGATGGTTTTCGGCGCGGTCTTGGTTTCTTCGGTCACGAATCCTCTCCTTTGGCCCGCTGGGCAGCCTGCCCCAGGGCGTCGATAAGTAGTCCCACGGCGGCCAGCACCCCTTCCCGCCCCCGGCCCTGACGGCAGGCGGCGTCCAGGTGGGCGCGGCCCAGATCTGCAGCAAAGCCGGGCGGCAGGCCCGAGGCGACCAGCGGCGGCACCGCCGCCCGGGAGGCTTGGCAGCCCGGGTCGAAATAGAAAAACACTTTTTTCGGATCGTCCGGATCAGGAGCCGGGTACCCGCCGGCCGGTTGCGACGCGCTGCCGATGCGCACAGCCAGTTCCAGCCCGAACCGGGCGCGCAGGAAGGCCGCCTGCTCAAGCAGCCACAGCCGGTCGGTCCCGGTCAAAAGGCCCCCGGGGTCGGCAACCGTCCCCTTGGCCTGCACCCGCTCGATGACGCTTTGGAAATTTTTCTGGTAAGCGACAATGGCCGCGGCAAAGATGCCCGCCACCAGCAGCCCGCGCACGGCCCGCTCCAGGGGACGGCGGCCGCGCGGCATGAAAAAAAGGCGTTTCATCGACCCGACGGGTCATCCCGGGCCACCCGCCCGTCGCGCACGGCCACCACCCGGCCGCAGCGGGCCGCCAGACCGGCATCATGGGTGACCAGCACCAGGGTCATGCCGCCTGACAGCGAAAAGAGCAGGTCCATGACCAGCGCCCCGGTTTCGCCGTCCAGGTTGCCGGTAGGTTCGTCGGCCAAAAGGAGCCGGGGACGCGGGGCCAAGGCCCGGGCCAGGGCCACGCGCTGCTGTTCGCCGCCGGACAGTTCGGCCGGAAAATGCTGCTCCCGCCCGGCCAGCCCCACAGCGGCCAGGACCTCGGCGGCCCGGACAAAGGCGTCGGAACGGCCGGCGAATTCCAGCGGCAAGGCGACGTTTTCCAGGGCGGTCATGGCCGGCACGAGGTGGAAGGCCTGAAAGACGATGCCCACGTTGTCGCGGCGAAAGGCGGCCAGCCCATCTTCGTTCAAGGTGGAAAGATCGCGGCCGGCAATCGTCACCGTGCCCGAGGTCGGGGCAAGCAGGCCGGCCATGAGCATTAAAAGCGTGGTCTTGCCCGCGCCGGACGGTCCGATGACGGCCAGGGCCTCGCCAGCCTGGGCCGTCAGGTCCACCCCACGCAGGATGTTGACCCCGCCGGCCTGGCTTTGTAACGTCAACCGGACATCGGACAAGGAAATCATGCACGTATCCATCATACCCACTCCGCCCGTCCCCGCTGGTACGCAGGCGAGCCGTTGCCGACCGTCCCGGCCAGGATACCAGCTTGGCCGGAAAAGACAAACCGCCTCCAGGCTCTGCCGGCTTGTCCTGGCCGTGGCCCTGGCCTTGGGAGTCCTCATGCCGCACCCGGCCCTGGCGCTCAAACTGGCGGCCCTGGGCGACAGCCTGACCGCCGGCTGGGGCCTGCCCGCCGCCGACGCCTACCCCGCGAAGCTGGCCCGCGTCCTGGCCGATAAGGGCCGGACCGTGGAAATCCTCAATTTCGGCATCTCCGGCGACACCACCGCCGGCGGCCTGGCCCGGCTGGGCATGGTCCTGGCCGCCGCCCCGGACGGGGTCATCCTGGAGCTTGGGGCCAACGACATGCTGCGCGGCATGGACCCGGCCGTTCCCCGGGACAACCTCGACGCCATCATGCAGCGCCTGCGCGACGCCCATATCCCGGTCCTGCTCTGCGGCATCCGGGCCATGCGCAACTACGGCCGGGCCTACGCCGTGGAGCTGGAAGCCGTCTATGTCGAGCTGGCCAAGAAGTACGACGCCGTGCTCTATCCCTCCTTTCTTGACGGCGTGACCGGCGTCCCGGGCATGACCCTGCCCGACGGCCTGCATCCCACGGCCGAGGGCGTGGCCGAGATGGTGCGGCGAAGCCTGCCCACGGTTGAAACCTTTCTCGCCCGCCTGGGGACCACCCGGGCCGCGCCCTGACCCGCCATGCCAGCCCTTTTAATCGACATCGGCAACACCAACATCAAGTTCGGTCTGGCCGAGCGCCACGGCCTTATCGCGTCCTTTGCCCTGCCAACCGACCGCTCGGCCACGCCGGACAGCCTGGGGCTGGCCCTGGTGACGGCCCTGCCCTTCCACGGCTGCCGGACCACGGACGTCGAGGCGGCCGTGGCCTCAAGCGTTGTGCCGCCGCTTAATCCCGTCATCGAACAGGCCGTTTCCCGCTATCTCGGCGTGCGCCTGCGCTTTGTGCCGACCGACATCCCGATACCGCTTAAAAACCTGTACGGCCGGCCCCACGAGGTCGGAGCCGACCGGCTGGTCACGGCCTTTGCCGGCCGCCGGGCCGTTGGGGCGACCTCGGTCATCGTGGTGGATTTCGGCACGGCCACCAATTTCGACTGCGTCCAGGACGACGCCTTCTTGGGCGGGCTTATCTGTCCGGGCATGATGACCTCGCTGTCCGGGCTGGTCAGCAAGACAGCCAAGCTGCCCCATGTGGCCCTGGACCCGGGCGACGGGGCATTGTCGATTGGCCGCTCCACCACCGACTGCATCAATCAGGGATTCGTTTTCGGGTTCGCCGACATGGTCCAGGGCGTGACCGCGCGCTTGAAAGCCCATCTCGGCGGCGATGTCCACGTGCTGGCCACAGGCGGTTTCGCCGAGAAACTCGCCCCCATCTGCCCGGTCATCCGCGACGTGCGCCCTGAGCTTTTGCTCGAAGGGCTGCGGCAATTGTGGTTGGCCGCGCGCTAGCCAAGGAGCCAGACATGCCCGATCTGCCGGAAATACTTGGCTGCTACCAGTCCCAGAAACGCGAAAAGATGGGCGGCAAGGGCGGCTCGGGCCGCGATTTCACCCAGCGCATCGACTGGCTGGCCTTGCGTCTGGATACGGCCCGTATCCTGATCTTTCCCCTGGACGAGGGGCATCTGCCGCTGCCGCTGCAAAAAATCGTCACCCCGGAGGAATTCCTCCTCCACTTCGTGCCGGCCCCGCTCCTTTTCACCGAGCGCCTTGGTCCGGCGGCCGTGGTGCTGGCCCGGCTTCTCCGCGACGTCGGCCCCGACCTTGACCACAAGACCCTGCCTGATGCCGAGCGGGCGCTGTTCGTGGTGGTCCTGGCCGCCCTGGCCGCCGCCGGGGTGCCGGATACCGGCAGCGCCCCGCTTGACGTGGTTACGGCGGCTGGCGGCGGGCTGTCCCCGGAAGCCCAGAAGCTGACGATAAACGCCTTTGGCATCAGCCTGCGCAAACGCGGCGAGTTCGACACCGCCGCCACCTTTTACCGCAAGGCCCTGGAACTGGCCCCGAACGACGAGCGCATCATGTTCAATCTGGCCCGGGTGCTCTATGAGAAAGGCGATGCCCCGGCCTGCAGCCAGCTCCTGGAACAGGCCCTGGCCACCGATCCGGATTTCGCCGAGGCCAAGGCCTTCCTGCGCTATCTCAAACGCCGGAACAATGTCGCCCGCGACGACGATTTTCCAGACATCACAATTTGACGAAACCTTGGCGACAGACCCGCATATCCCCGTGACTGGCTGGAAATACGCCGCAACCGGGGCTTATAAATCATGCGGATTTGCGCTACAGCCAAAAGAGTCGGGCCATCCCGGCCCGCCCCACCATCGCAGAAAACGCCAAACCCCATACATAAGGAGACAGCCATGAGTACCATTGCGGCCGTTTGGGCCAGGGAAATTCTCGATTCCCGCGGCAATCCCACCATCGAGGTGGAGGTCACCCTGGAATCCGGCGCATCCGGCCGGGCCGCCGTCCCCTCGGGCGCGTCCACGGGTACGCGCGAAGCGCTGGAAATGCGCGACCTGGATGCCACCCGCTACGGCGGCAAAGGCGTCACCAAGGCCGTGGAAAACGTCCAGGGCGAACTGGCCGAGACCATCATCGGCATGGACGCCTTGCAGCAGGTGGCCATCGACAATCTCATGATCGACACCGACGGCACGGACAACAAGTCGCGCCTGGGGGCCAACGCCATCCTCGGCGTGTCCCTGGCCGTGTGCCGGGCTGCGGCCAACTACCTCGGGCTGCCGCTCTACCAGTACATCGGCGGCATCAATTCCAAGGTCCTGCCCGTACCCATGATGAACATCATAAACGGCGGGGCGCATGCTCCCAACAACCTGGACATCCAGGAGTTCATGATCATTCCGCTTGGCGCGCGCACCTTTGCCGACGCCCTGCGCATGGGAGCCGAGACCTTCCATACGTTAAAAGCCCTGCTGGCCGCCGACGGCCACATGACCGCCGTTGGCGACGAGGGCGGCTTTGCCCCCAACCTCAAGAGCCACGACGAGGCTTTCCAGTACATCGTCAAGGCCATCGAGCAGGCCGGATACCGTCCCGGTTCGGAAATCTCCCTGGCCATCGACGCGGCTGCCTCGGAATTCTATAAAGACGGCAAGTACGTGCTGGCCGGCGAGAACAAGAGCCTGTCATCCGAGGAAATGGTGGCCTATCTGGCCGACTTCACCAACCGCTATCCCCTCATTTCCATCGAGGACGGCCTGGCCGAGTCCGACTGGGAAGGCTGGAAGAAGCTGACCTACGAACTGGGCGAGCGCATCCAGCTCGTTGGCGACGACATCTTCGTCACCAACCCGGATATCCTGGCCGAGGGCATCGACCAGGGCATCGCCAACTCGATTCTTATCAAGCTGAACCAGATCGGCACCGTCACCGAGACGCTGGACACCATCGAGATGGCCAAGCAGGCCGCCTACACCACGGTCGTCTCCCACCGCTCGGGCGAAACCGAGGACAGCTTCATTGCCGACCTGGCCGTGGCCGTCAACAGCGGCCAGATCAAGACCGGGTCGCTGTGCCGTTCCGACCGTCTGGCCAAGTACAACCAGCTGTTGCGCATCGAGGAAGAGCTGGAGGATTCGGCCATCTACTACGGCCCGGTCATGGCCGGCCAGTGGTACGACGATGAGCCGGAAGGCGAAGAAGAAGAATAAGACCGTCAGGGGGAACGCCCCTACACTGGTTCCGGGGAGGCGCGGCCTCCCCGGAACCGCAACCACGCAACCCCGCAACCACGGCAGAACCAGGCCAACAGCGGCAATTGCGCCGGCACGCCCCGAACGCGCCGCCAGCCCGCGCCCCTTTGCCCCCCTGGAGCGCAGCGGACGCCACTCAAAACGGGCGGCCAACCAACCCAAGCCTGCGGCCACCTGGGAGCGGAGCGACCGCCGGTCGATACAGGCGGCGAGTCCCGGACGCCCCCAAGCCGCGCCGCGCCGGACCCCACCGACCATGAACAGACTCGCAGCCTTTCTTTCACTTGTTCTGCTGTGTCCGATCCTGCTCCCCCGGCCCGCCTGGGCCGCCGACGTCGCCGCTCGCGCCGTGACCATCCCCACTCCCGAGCATCCGGTCGAGGCCCAACTGTTTTCCGCCCCGGGAACAGGCAAACGCCCGGCCGTCATCCTCCTGCATGGCCGGCAAGGGCTTGACCGTTTCCCCGGCTACTACGAACAATTTGCCCGGGCCGTCGCCGGCGCGGGAATGGACGCCTACCTCCTGTCCTATTACGACGGCACGGAGAAAGAGCAGGCCAACGCCGAAGACAAGACGGTCCGACAGGCGTTTTTTGCCGGACGGGTCAAGGCCTGGTCCCAGCTCGTGCACGCCGTGGTCACCGAGGCCCTGGCCCGCAAGGAATGCTCGGGATCGATCGGGCTGCTCGGCTTTTCCCAGGGCGGTTTCCTGGCCACCGCCGTGGCCGGCCAGGACCCGCGCATCACCGCGCTGGCGGTCTTCTACGGAGGGATACCCGGCCTGTACCGGGATTCGATCACCCATCTGCCGCCGCTTTTGGCCCTGCACGGCGACGCCGACACCGTCGTCCCCCTGTCGGAAGGCCAGGCCCTGGTCGCCCTGGGACGCAAACTGGGCCAGCCGGCCGAACTGGCCGTTTTCCCGGGGGCCGGGCATGGGTTCAGCAAAGGCCCGGATGCGGCCAAAGCGCAGCAGCTGACCCTGGCCTTCCTGCGGCAATACCTGCTCCCCGCCCGGCAGTGAGTCCAGGCCGGAAAAGACCGGGACCCAGGCCTTGCGCCCCCGCCCCGGGCACCGTATTGCCCTGGACGGCAGCCGGGACAACCGGCTAAGCGTTTCCGGAGAGCGGACGCATCCCCGCTCCCGACCTCTGAAGGAGACTCCACTATGCTGCTTATTGACGGCAAAAAAGTCGCGGCCGATCTGCGCCAGCGCGTGAAAAACGACGTGGACGCCCTGGTGCGCCAGTTTGGCCGCGCCCCGCATCTGGCCGTCATCCTCGTCGGCGAAGATCCCGCCTCCCAGGTCTACGTGCGCTACAAGGAAAAAGCCTGCGAGGAAGTGGGCATCGTGTCGCGCATCTGGCGGCTCGACGGCGGCATCACCCAGTGCGGCCTGGAAAAGCTCTTGACCGAGCTGTCCCACAGCGACGACATCGACGGCATCCTGCTCCAGCTCCCCCTGCCAAGGGGCCTGGACGCCAGCCGCTGCCTGGCCCTGGTTGATCCCAAAAAGGACGTGGACGGCTTCCACCCGGAAAACGTCGGCCGCCTGTCCATCGGCCTGCCCTGTCTCAAGCCCTGCACGCCCTACGGCGTGATCAAGCTGCTGGAATATTACGGCCTGTCCCCGGCCGGCAAACGGGCGGTGGTGGTCGGGCGCAGCAACATCGTGGGCAAGCCCATGGCCATGCTCCTGGCCACGGCCTCGCCCTTTGGCAACGCCACCGTGACCATCTGCCATTCCCGCACCCCGGATCTGGCGGCCGTGTGCCGCGAGGCCGATTTCATCGTGCCGGCCATCGGCAGGCCCCGCCTCATTACCCGGGACATGGTCAAACCCGGCGCGGTCATCGTGGACGTGGGCATGAACCGGCTGCCCGACGGCAAGCTGTGCGGCGACGTGGACTATGACAACGTCGTCGACGTCGTCTCGGCCATCACCCCGGTGCCCGGCGGCGTCGGCCCCATGACCATCGCCACGCTCATGAGCAACACCATCGAGGCCTACCGCTGGCGGCGCGAAGCGCCGCTGTGCCCCGTGGAGTAGGCGGGAACACGCCGTGTTCTCCCTGGCCTCGATCCCCCATTTTGCCCGAAACGCCCGGCGATTTCGTGAAATCGCCGGCGTTTTGGCCCGCTATGGTCTGGCCGAATTTCTGGCCGCCTCCGATCCGGCCTTTTTAAAGGACGTCCTGGTCGGGCCGGCCGGGGGAAGCCTGACCGCCATGCGCCGGGAGGAACGTCTGCGCCTGGCGCTGACCGAACTCGGGGCCACGGCCATCAAGCTCGGCCAGATTCTAAGCACCCGCTCCGACATCGTCGGTCCCGAGGTGGCGGCCGAACTTTGCAAGCTTCGGGCGGACACCGCCCCGGACGCCCCGGACGTCGTGGCCGCCACCATTGCCGCCGAACTCGGCGCGCCGACCGAAACCCTCTTTGCCGCCTTCGAGCCCACCCCCCTGGCCTCGGCCTCCATCGGCCAGGTCCACCGGGCCACGCTGGCGGACGGCACGGCCGTGGTGGTCAAGGTGCAGCACGCCGGCATCGAGGACACGGTCCGGGCCGACCTCGATATCCTCATGGGACTGGCCGATCTGGCCGAACGCGGCATCGTCGAACTTCGCCTCTACCAGCCCCTGGCCGTGGCCGCCGAGATGCGCCGCACCATCCTGCACGAACTCGACTTTGTGCGCGAAGAACGCAACCTGCGCCATTTCGCCGCCAATTTCGCCGGCGAGCCGCGCATCGTCTTCCCCAGGACCTACCCCGAGCGCAGCGCCCGGCGGGTGTTGACCATGGAGGAACTGGTCGGGGAACCATTGTCCTCCCTGGCCGAGGCCCGAAGCCCCGAAGCCTTGCACCGGCGCGAGGAACTGGCGCGCATTGCGGCCGACGCCTTCCTGGAAATGATTTTCCGCGACAACTTTTTCCACGCCGACCCCCATCCGGGCAACCTGCGCGTCCTGTCCGGGGATCGCCTGGGCCTTATGGACTGCGGCATGGTCGGACGCATTGACGAGCGGACCCGGCGCGCCCTGGAAGACGCGCTGTTGGCCGTGGCCGAAGGCGACGCCGAGGGGCTTACCGAACAGGTCATGCGCCTGGGGCATCTGCCGCCCGGACTCGACCGCCCGGCCCTTCGGGCCGATGTCGAGGATTTCGTGGCCGACTACGCCGACCAGCCCATGGGCGCGTTCGATTTAAGCGGCGCACTGACCGACGTGGCCGCCCTGGTGCGCCGCCACGGCATCCTGCTGCCGCCGGTGGTGGCCCATCTCATCAAGGTCTTCGTGGTGCTCGAAGGCGCGTCGCGCTCGCTCGCCCCGGGCTTTTCCCTGCTCGAAGTGATCGCCCCCTATGCCGGGAAAATCATCGCCCGCCGCCTCTCGCCCGGGGCGCTTTTCACCCGGCTGCGGCGCAACTGGCGCGACTGGAACGGGCTTTTCGAAAGCTTCCCCCGGGATGCGGCCGAAATCCTGCGCCGGGCGCGCGAAGGCCGGCTCGACGTCCAGCTCTCCCACCGGGGCCTCGACGCCACGGTCAACCGGCTGGTCTACGGCATTGTCACGGCGGCGCTCTTTCTCGGTTCCTGCCAGGTGTTGGCCAACCGGGTGCCGCCGCTGCTCTTTGACATCTCCCTGTTCGGGGCGCTTGGCTGTGTTGGGGCCATCCTGCTTGGGCTGCGGCTGTTGCGGGCCATCAAGCGTTCCGGCGAACTCGGCCCCGACGCCTGATCGGGTCAAAAGGATTGCCCGTGCGTCCCATTGTCCTGGCCGCCACCGACCCGGCCCTCAATCTGGCCACCGAAGAATGGCTCTTGCGCCACACCGACCGCGACATCTTCATGCTCTGGCGAAATGCCCCGGCCGTCATTGTCGGGCGCAACCAGAACACCCTGGCCCAGATCGACGAACGCTACGTCCGAAGCCGCAACATCCCGGTGGTGCGCCGCTTAAGCGGCGGCGGCGCGGTCTTTCACGATCTCGGCAACGTCAATTTCACCTTCATAAGCCTTGGCAGCGGCGGCACCGGCCTGGATTTCCAGCGCTTCACCACCCCCATCCTGACGGCCATCGCCGATCTGGGCGTGCCCTGCGCCTTTGAAGGCCGAAACGATCTGGTCATCAACGGGCAAAAATTCTCCGGCAATGCCCAGCACATCTGGCGCGACCGGGTGCTCCACCACGGCACGCTGCTCTTTTCCGCCGCCGTGGCCGACCTGTCCGGCGCGCTGCGGGTGGACCCGGAAAAATACCGGGACAAGGCCGTCAAAAGCGTGGCCAAACGGGTCACCAACATCGCCGCCCACCTGCCCGCCCCCATGGGCGTGACCGAATTCATGGACCGCATCATGGACCATGTCCTGGCCGGCGCTCCCCGGGAAGCCCTCGGCCTTCGTCCCGAAGAGCTCCAGGGCGCAGCCGAACTGGCCGAAAGCCGCTACCGCCGCTACGACTGGAATTTCGGAGCCTCGCCCGACTACGCCCTGACCCGGACCAGCCGCACCCCCGGAGGGCTGGTCGAGGCCCACGTAGATGTGGCCGGCGGCGTCATCCGGGCCGTGCGGCTTTTGGGAGACTATTTCGGCCGGCGCGACGTGGCCGAACTGGAGACGCGCCTCGCCGGCTGCCGCCACGACCGCAGCGCCCTGGCCCAACACCTAAGCGACGTGGCCTTGGGAGACTATCTGCTGGGGGTGGGGACGGACGAGTTGATCGATTGTTTGTTTTAGGCAAGGGGGAGGGGGAAAAGGCAGGAAGAGTGCCTCCGGCGGCCGGGGGGATGATCCCCCCGGACCCCTCAACGGGGTTAAGGGGGGTGGCGGCGTTGCCGCGACGGTGAGCGGGAGCGAGAAAAAAACGGGTTTGCCGGGAACCACCTTTGCTCCGACGGCCGATTGCACAACCCCGGACCCCTCCACTGGGAGAAGTTTGTACAAGAGGTTTTGGGCACCGACCGACAAGACGGTCGGCTGGGGGGCAGCCTGTCGTGGCGCCGCCCGTAGCCGGTATTGCCGCGTCAGGCCCCGGACGGCGCGTCGCCCATGGCCTGAGCCGCAGCGACAGCCGCCTTGCGGGCGGCCTTGGCCAGTTTGCCGGCAATAAGGAACCCCGGGTTGATGGCCAGACACTGCTCGGCCGCCTCCACCGCCCCGGTAAATTCTTGCAACTCGTAGAGCACCCGGCCAAAGTTGAACAGCAGGTTTTCGTCGTTCTCGCTGACCGAAAGCGCCTTGCGGTAATAATCCCGGGCCAGGGGCAGCAGGCCGGCCTTGCGCATCCGGATGCCGAATTCATTGAACAGAAATTTATTGTCCGGCCCAAAGGCCAGATCAATGCCCATGATCTTGTCGAAAATCTCCCGGGCCTCGTCGAGCTTGCCCCCGGCCAGATAGGCGTTGCCCAGGCCGAAAATGGCCCGCAGGTTCTCCGCATCATATTCCAGGGCCTTTTGAAACGATTCCTCGGCCCGCTCCAGCCGCCCGGCCTCCAGGTGCTTCTCGCCGCGCGCCAGCTCCAGCTGCATGGACTCCATGCGCGGCTTGACCAGATTGTAGTACAGCAGAGGCTCGGGCTTGAACTTGCTTAAAAACTCCTCCTCGGTCACTGGCGTCACTTCGCCGCTGGGCACGCTGTTGCCGTTTAAGGCCTGAATCCGGATACCGGTCTCGGGTGTTTTTTCGGCATAGTAATACAGCACCCGCTCACCTTCCTTGGTGGTGGTCCCGATCCCCATCTTGTAGGACTCCCGAAGCGACGCGGCCACGGCAAAACGCTCTGCTTCCAGCTTGGCTGCCATACATCCTCCAGCCATCCAAATAACAACAGCTGCAGAAACGCGCTGTCGCACCACTAACAAATAGCATGATTTCGTGTCGGATGCATCACACACCGGCCCTCGCGGACCGGCAGCCTGGTCTCCAGCCCACAAGGGTCGGAAACGTCTCGGCAACGCCGCTGAAAGATGTAAAAATTCAAGGGATAAGGGCAGTAAGGAACAATTTTTTCTTGCCAGCCCTTGCGGGGTCCGATATTCTTTCCAATATTCGCTCAAACCCGTGACGATACCGCGTGTGGTGCGTGAACTTCCTCCCGGGACCTTGTGCGACGCGATGCTGACGGAGTCTTAACACCGAGTGCACACAGACTGCTTTCTCTCATCCTGCCGTCATAGCCGACGGATGCACTCCAATGTCAGGCCTATCACGGCCCTGCGGCCGATGGGATCGTCCTGGGGAGGAGCGTAGCCGGCGGGTAGCCGTCCTCCGTCCACGCTTCGCGTTCGCTGACGTCAACCGTTTTGGGAGTCCGTGTCTCATGTCCAAAAACATCTATGTTGGCAACCTGCCCTTCCGCACCACCGAGGAAAGTGTCCGTGACCTGTTTGGCCGTTATGGGGCCGTGCAATCCGTCAAACTGATTTCCGACCGCGAGACTGGCAAACCGCGCGGCTTCGGATTCGTGGAGATGGATGACGACAACGCCGCCAACGAGGCTATCCAGGCTCTGGACGGGGCCGAGTTCGAGGGTCGCAGCCTCAAGGTCAACGAGGCCAAACCCCGCGCTCCGCGTCCCCCCCGCCGCCCGGACTGGTAATCGCCCGGCAAACCATGTTTCCTCCCGGGTCCGGCCTATCCGGACCCGGGATTTTTTTTGACAGGCCCGGCTGGCCCTGTTCTTGCCTGCCTGCCGCCAGTCCCCCGGAGGCATCCATGCACGTCAAATATCTGATCATCGGAGCCGGACCGACCGGCCTAGGCGCGGCCAACCGGCTGGCCGAGCTCGGCGAAAACGACTTCCTGGTCCTGGAGCGCCAGCCCTACGTCGGCGGACTGGCCGCCAGCTTCACCGACCCGGCCGGCTTCACCTGGGACGTGGGCGGGCACGTGGTTTTTTCCCACTATCAGGCCTTTGACCGATTGCTCGAGGAACTGCTTGGCGACGAAATCCTGCGCCACCAGCGCGAATCCTGGATTCGCGTGGCCCAGACTTTTGTCCCCTACCCTTTCCAAAACAACATCCGCCGCCTGCCGCCCGATCTGGTTTGGGAATGCGTCGAAGGCCTGCTGGCCGCCGGACGCGAGGCCCAAACAGGCGTCCACTCTGCCCCACCGGCCCATTTCGGGGAATGGATTGACCGGGTGTTTGGTCCGGGCATCGCCCGGCTGTTCATGACCCCCTATAATTTCAAAGTCTGGGCCCATCCGGCCGAGACCATGTCCCACCGTTGGATCGGCGAACGGGTGTCGGTGGTGGACGCCGCCCGGGTGATCAAAAACATCATCTATGCCGCCGACGACGTGGCCTGGGGTCCCAACAACACCTTCAGCTTTCCCCTGTCCGGCGGCACCGGCGAGATTTTTCGCCGCCTGGGCGCACGGTTTGCCGACCGGCTGCGCCTGGGCGAACCGGTCCGGCGCATCGACGCAGCCGGCAAAACCGTACTGACCGGCTCGGGCGAGACCGTCGCCTACGACCATCTCCTCTCCACCGGCCCTCTGGACATGCTGGTCGCCGAGCAACTGACCGACGCCAGCGAAACCATGCGCCGGGCCGCAGCCCACCTCAAGCACAGCGGCTCCCACATCCACGGCCTGGGCTTTGCCGGAGCCAGCCCCGATCCCCGCTGCTGGATGTATTTCCCGGAAGCGGACTGTCCCTTTTACCGGGTCACCAACTTTCACATCTATTCGCCCAACAACACCCCGGACCCGGACGGCCTGACCGCGCGCAGCCGGGCGCTGATGACCGAGACGAGCTTTTCCGCCTACAAGCCGGCCGATCCGGCCACGCTGACGGCCAGGACCCTGGAAGGGCTGGTGGCCACCACCCTCATCGCCCCCGAGGATCTGGCTCGGCGCAAGGCCACCTGGGAGATGCGGGTGGACTATGCCTACCCCATTCCCTGCCTGGACCGCGACGCCGCCCTGGCCGTGCTCCAGCCGGAATTGGAGCGCCGGGGCATCCAGTCCCGGGGGCGCTTTGGCGGCTGGAAATACGAGGTCGGCAACATGGACCATTCCATCATGCAGGGCATCGAGTGGGCCGAACGGCTGGCGCTTGGCCGGCCGGAAACCGTCTATACCCTGTGAGTCCGGCCCGGTTGACGCCGGCGGCCTGATCTGAAACACCTCCCCGGCAGGACCAGCATCCCGCCCCAAGGAGCATCGACACCCGTGAACATCCCTTCCGACAGCGCCCTGTACGCCGCCCGGCGCGACCGCCTGCGCCGCACCCTCGGAGCCTTGGGCCATGAGGCCCTGCTTATTTCCCACGCCGCCAACCGCTATTACCTGAGCGGTTTTGAGCTCCACGATCCCCAATGCAACGAATCGGCCGGCTACCTGTGCGTCACGGCCGACGGTCCGGATTTTCTTTTTACCGACGCCCGCTACCGGGACGCGGCTCTGCGCCTGTGGCCCGAGGCTGATCTATGCATCTACGGGGCCGGCCGCTTTGCCGCCATTGCCGGTTTTCTCAAGGATCGGGGCGTGCGCCGGCTGGCCTTTGAGGCCTCGAGCCTGTCCTTTGACACCCACGCCCGACTGGCCGAGCAGATCCCGCTGCAAGCTGCCGGGATGCTGGTCGAGCCGCTTCGCCTGCGCAAAGATGCCGGCGAGATCGAGCGAATGCGCCGCTCGGCCGCCATCAACCACGGGGTCATGGCCAGCCTGCCGGGCATCCTCCTGCCGGGGCGCACCGAAGGACAGGCCGCCTGGGAAATCGAGAAGCGCTTTCGGGACCTTGGGGCCAGCGAACTGGCCTTTGCCCCCATTGTGGCCGTCGACGCCAACGCCGCCCTGCCCCACGCCATTCCGGGCGAGACCGTCATCGCCGACGGCTGTCTGGTCCTGGTGGATGTGGGCGGCCGGGCCTTTGACTACTGTTCGGACCAGACCCGCACCGTCTGGGTGGGAGATACGCCGCCCGAGCGTTTTGCCACCATGCTCTCCCGGGTCAAGGCCGCCCAGGCCGCAGCCCTGGACCGGCTCGGGCCGGGCATGAGCTTTCGGGAGGCCTATGCCCTGGCCCGGGAAGTCTTTGTCCGGGAAGGCGTGGCCGAGCGGTTCACCCACTCCCTGGGGCACGGCATTGGCCTGGAGACCCACGAGGGGCCAAGCCTCAACCCTTCGGCCGACGGCCTGCTCGAACCGGGCATGGTGGTGACGGTGGAGCCGGGGTTGTACTATCCCGAGTGGGGCGGCGCCCGGTGGGAGCATATGGCCCTTATCACCGAAACCGGCTGCGAGACCCTGTGAGCCGTCGCAACCGGCCGCTGCGCCGCCGCCGCCATCCGACGCCAGTCATCTCGGCCCGGCTCTATGTGCGCCTGCTCCCCAAACATGTGGCGCTACTCACCTTTCTGCTCCAGGCCGAGGACAATCTGGCCGTGCCCACGGTGGTGGACCGTTTCGCCGCCGTGGTGCGCCTCCTCTACAGCCCGGACGAGGCCGGCCGGGTGGAAGGCTTTCTGCGCGATTTAACCGACATGTGCCCGGAAGCCACGATCTGCCTGCGCCCGTAACGGGCATTTCTCATTGCCTTTTCCATGGCAAACAGGCAATTTCCATATTTGATTTCAATGGAAATGAGCCCTGTGACCGGCCAGACCGGCCCTGGTGATCTGCCATGTCCCAAACTCTCGCCCCACCCAGACTCCTCATTGTTGACGACAACCGCGACAATCTGGCGCTTATCCGCCTGTTTCTGGAAAGCGACCACTTCAGCATCGATGAGGCGGTAAACGGCGCCCGGGCGGTGGAGCTTTTCACGGCCAATGCCTACGATCTGGTGCTGATGGATCTGGAGATGCCGATTGTCGACGGCTATGAGGCCACCCGGCGCATCCGGGCCTTGGAGCAGGCCCGGGGCACTACGCCCGTGCCCATCCTGGCCCTGACGGCCCATGCCCTGGACGAACACCGGCTGCGCTGCCAGGAGGCGGGCTTTACCGATTTTCTGGTCAAACCGGTCCGCAAAGCGGCCATGCTGGGTGTATTGCTGGGCCACCTCGGACGGAACGAACCACTGCCGGTCCAACCCGATGCAGCCACGCGCGGCGACGCCCCGGATCCAGCCCGGCTGGCGGCACTGCTGCCTGTCTTTTACGATGTTTCCCGGCAGGCTCTGGAGGCGGTCCAGACGGCGCTGCGCGCCGGCGACCTGGAGGCGGTCCGCGCCCAGGGGCACAGGCTCAAGGGATCAGCCGGTTCGTACGGCTTTTCCGAACTGGCCCAGGCCGGCGCCGCCCTGGAACGGGCCGGAGAGCAGGGAGACAGGGTTGCCGCCGGCACGGCCTGGGAGTGGGCGTCGGCCCTGCTCGCCAAGGCCCGCCTCGACTGGCCGGCCTGAGGCGGCCGTCTCCGATGCCTGGTTGTGGCCTACTCGGCCGCCGGTCCGATCAGCCCGGCCACTTTGCCAAGCAGTGTGGCCTCGCCGAAGGGTTTTTCCAGCACGGCGTCGGCCCCGAAAATGGTGGCATGGCCAAGCAGGTCCATGCCGATCTTGGCGGATCCGCCCGAGATGGCCATGACCTTGCAGCTCTCGCTGTGGCCGCGCAGCACCTGCAAGACTTCCAACCCATCCATCTCCGGCATGAAGATGTCGAGAATAACCAGGTCCACGGCCTGCCCGTCCAGGACCGCCATGGCCCGTCGCCCGTCGGCAGCCTCGATAACGCCATAGCCGGTGCTCTCCAGATACAACCGGATCAACGCCCGGATACTCGGATCATCGTCCACAACCAGTACGGATTTCACGGTGCCTCTTCCTCCGGAATCGGTTTGCGCGGCGCCGGCGTCACACGGGAAACAGAGATCGTATTTTCATAAGAGGCCCGGGGTACGACGTCAAGCACTCCCGTTCCCGCCCCCTGTGCAGCGCTAGCCGAAATCGTACATGTCGAGCAGTTTGCCGTCGCGGCCGATCAGCAGCGGATCGACCATGCTCTTGCCCCGGGATTCCCCGGTTTCCATGCTCATGGTGCGCCCGTCGTAGAGCATCCCCGTGACCACGGTCTCCTCGCAGTACAGATCCGACAGCCGGTCCACGGCAATGGTCAGCTTTTCCGGATCAAAGGGTCCGGTGAAATCCGGCAGGGAAAAGACCATCTCGCCCTTGTCCACAGCGCCAAGCACGGCCAGGACCTCGTCTTCGCCAAGCAGTTCCAGGAACCCGTCAAGGCGCAGCCGGTTTTCCACCAGCGCCGTCCCCATGGCCGAGAGATCCAGCTCGCCCTGGTCGTGGCGAACGGTCAGGCCCAGGCTATGGTCCAGGCTGGCCCCGGTGCGATGGTGGAACTTTGGCGCAGACAGCCAGCCCCGCCAGGGGAATCCCACGTCCTCGGCGTATTTGATGGCCAGGCGTTCGTCGAAATAGAGCACGCCCTTGAAGCAGTTGCCGGCAAAATAGGGCGTATTGTTCTTGCCCCAGCAGTGCCGATAAATTTTCTGCACAAAGGCGCGGGACAGCGAGGAGACGACAATCTGGTCGATGTCGCCCTGGGTCGTGATTTCGAGGGCCATAGCTTCGGGTCTCCCGTTTTGGTCAAAAGGACATGGAGCAACCCTAGCGCGCCACCGGCTTTTGGGCAAGCCGCGGAGCCTTTGGCCCCAGCCACGCCGCCGTCACAACCGGAAAAAAGCCCGGGCATTGTCCCCGGCCAACTGCCAGAGATCGGCCACGGGCAGGTCCAGCAATTCGGCCACGCGCCGGGCCGTAAACACGATCAGGGCCGGTTCGTTGCGTTTGCCGCGCCAGGGTTCGGGCGTCAGGTACGGGGCATCGGTCTCAAGGAGCAGACGGGCCGTATCCAGGCCGGCCACGGCCTCGGCCAGGGCGGTGTTCTTGCGATAGGTCACGGGACCGGGAATGGAGATATGGTAGCCGCGCGAGGTGATTTCCCGGGCCAGGGCGGCGTCGCCGCCAAAGCAGTGCCACACCAGCGGCCGGCCGGGAAAGCCCAGGTCGTCGAGGATGGCCAGGGTGTCGGCCTCGGCCTCGCGGCTGTGGACGGCGACCGGCAGGTTACGCTCCCGGGCCAGGGCCAGCTGGTCCCGAAAAAGCGCCTTTTGCAGCTCGGCCGTGGTGGCGTCCCAGTGGTAGTCGAGTCCGATCTCGCCCACGGCCCGCAGGTTGGGATCGGCCCGAAAAGCCGCTTCCATGGCTGCAACCGCCCCGGCCGGGGCCTTAGCCGCATCGCAGGGGTGGATGCCCATCAGGAAAAAGACCTCGGGCCGGTTGGCAAACAGCCCCCGGTTGGCCTGATAGGCCGCCGGCCCCAGAAACACGTTGCCCACCTGGGCCAGACCGGCCGCCGCCGCCCGGTCAAGGACGTCCCCGAGTTCCTCGGGCGAAAAGTCCTCGCCGTCGAGGTGGGCATGGCTTTCCACCCCCACCCGGGCCAGACCGAGGCTTGTCGGATCAGGGCGTTCTGCTTTTTTCTTCGACACGGAGACCGTCCTGTTGCGCACTATGGCTGCCGCGTTGACGCCCGAGCGCCCGGCACGTAGGAGTGGGATCGTTTTTGGGGAACTTCGTCGTCCAAGGAGGTCCGGCCCTTGCCCACTGGCCCTTTGTCCCTGCTGGCCAGCCTGACTGGCCTGAGCCACGCCGTTGTGGCCCTCGGCGCGCGCCTGGCCGCCGCCCTGGCCGTCTTTCTGGCCGTGACCCTGGCCCTTCGCCTGCTTTGCCGCCGCAACGTCATTAGCTGCTCGTTGGGGGGGCTCGTCAAGTGGCTTTGCGGACTTGGACTTTTGTGGCTGCTCCAGTGGAGCCTGCCGGACGGCGCGACCGGCAAGGGGCAAACCGCCTTTTCCCTGGCCGCCCTGGTCATCCTCTGGATGATCGCCCGCCACGGCGTGGACTTTTTCTTCTTAAAAATTTCTCCGGTCCGGGGCGACGGCAAACCCGGCCGCCACATCCTCCAGGATCTTACCAAGTTTCTCATCCTGGCGGTCCTGGCCGGCTGGGGCATGCGGGACATTCTCGACATTCAGCTCGGACCGCTGCTCACCTCCTCGGCCATCTTGACCGCCGTCATCGGCCTGTCCATGCAGGACACCATCGGCAGTCTCTTTTCCGGCCTGCTCCTGCAAATGGAAAAGCCCTTCCAGGAGGGCGACTGGATTCGCGTGGGCGATGTGGAAGGCAAGGTGACCGAGGTGACCTGGCGCTATACCAAGGTCGTGACCCTGGACGCCAACGCCGTGCTGTTGCCCAACAACACCGTGGCCAAGGAACGTCTGGTCAACTACGACCGGCCGGCCTCCCATCTGCGCCAGATCATCAGTATTCCGGCCCCGGTGGATGCGCCGCCCGTGGCCGTCAAATCGGCCATCCTGACTGCCCTTCGCCGGGCCGAGGGCGTGCTGCGCGACCCGGCCCCGGCCGCCCGGCTCCAGGAAATCCAGGCTGACCGCATCGTCTACGTCGCCGTCTACTACATCGCCGCCTTCAACGCCCGGCTGGCCTCCATCGACGCCGTCCTGTCCGCCGTCTGGTACCAGTTCATGGAGCAGGGCATCCCCATCCCGCCCCCCCTGCGCCAGATCGTCATGACCAAGCCCGCGACCCAAACCGTGGCCTCCCCGGAACAGCTCGCCGCCTTGGCCGAGGTGGGGCTGCTCGCCGGCATGGCCGAAGCGGACCGGCGTCTGCTCATGCGGGCTTCGGTGTCCCGGACGTTTTCCCCGGGCCAGACGGTCATGGCCAAGGGCGAGACCGGCACCACCATGAACATCATCCTGTCCGGACTGGTCGGGGTGTACTTAAACGATCGGGAACTGGCCCGACTGTCGGCCGGGCAGATTTTCGGCGAAATGGCGCTTCTGACCGGTGAACCCCGGCAGGCCGATGTACGCGCCCTGGAACCAACCGTGTGTCTGGTGGTCGACCGCGAGGGCTTCCGCATGGTCCTGGCCCGCCATCCCGTGGTGGTCGACCGCGTGCGGGCCATTTTCGAGACCCGGGCCGCCGCCAACCACGCCTCCTCCAACCCCGACGCAACCGCCGAGGCGATGAGCCTTTTCGCCCGGTTCAGGAACCTGTTTCTATGAAAACACCCCCTCTCCGCCACGGCCGGCCCCTGCCGGTCCTCGGCGCAATCGGCTTTGCCGGCGCGGCCCTGCTTGTGCTTATCGGCCGCGAAATATGCGGGGCCTACCCCGACCACACGGCCATCGTCATTGTCCTGGCCCTGGTCTGCCTGGGCCTTGGCCTGTTTCTCGGCACGCGCCTTGTCCGCCGGCTGTCCCGCGACAGCAATCCAGCCGATTGTCTGGCCCCGGCCATGGGCCTTGTCGCCGTGGCCCTGCCGGCGGCCCTGCTCCTTTCCCGGCTGGAGCGGGGGTTTGTCAGCACAGGCAGCGGCACGTTTCTCCCTCCGGGCCTCATCGCCGGGCTGGCGGCCGGCCTGCTGCCGCTTGGCGTGGCCCTTGGCGCGGCAGCGGTCCTGGCCGCTGCCGCCGCCGGGCAAAGCGAACCGGGCCATCCCCGCAAAACCCTGCTCTTTCTGGCCGGCGGAGCCGTGCTCGGGGCGCTGTTCATACCGTTGGTGGCCGTGCCCAAGCTCTCGCCCATAAACGCCTGCCTGGACATGGCCATCGGCTGCACGGCCGTTGGCCTGCTCAGCGCCGCCGCAGCACCGGCCGACAACCGCAAGTACGAAACCTGGCTGTCGCTTCTGGCCATCACCTTTGTGCTGCTGCTGCCCCTGTCCGGCCTGTTTGACGACAAGACCAGCGCCTGGTGCCGGCCGGACGCCGTTGCAACAGCCCCGGCCGCGCCGACGACGCCTGCGCCGTAACGTCGTAGCCGGCTTTCTCTCGGAGATGCCTCCGGCGGCCGGGGGGATCATCCCCCCGGACCCCTGCAATGGGGAAAGTTTTCAAGGTGCAGGCGTCACCCCCCTGACAGCTTGCCTTCCAAGAGGGATTCCAAAGGGGTCACCCCTTTGGCCGCCGGAGGCATCTTCTGCCTTTATCCCCGGCCGCCGGCTCTTCCCGTCTCTCCTCGCTATACCCCCCCGGGGGGACGCCCATGCGTTGCTTAAAATGGCGGGTCAGGTGGCTCTGGTCGTAAAAGCCGGCGGCCAGGGCGGCCTCGGCCAGGGGTTCGCCGTCGGCAATGCGCGAGGCGGCCAGCCGGACCCGGCGGGTGAGCAGATATTGGCCCACGGGCATTCCGACATCGCGGGCAAAAACCCGCTCCAGATAGGTTTCCCCGACCCCGGCCAGCCGGGCCAGGGCAGACAGGCTGTGGGCAGCGGCCGGATCGGCGTCCATGGCCGCCCTGGCCCGCAGCGTGGCCGGATGGGGCGGCAGGGCAATGCCCGGTTTGAGGCCAAGGCTGGCGGCCAGGGCGGCCAGTATCTCCAGGGCCTCGCCGGCTCCGTCCCCTTCCCCGGCCAGGAGGCCGGCCAGCCGCTCAACCAATGCGGCCGGCTCCCGCCCCTGCCACGAGCGCACCCAGACTTCCGGCGCGCCTGACGCCACCCCGGCCCGCAGCAACGCTTCCGGCCGGATGGCCAGGGCCAGATAGGCGTGCCCGGCCGCATCCAGCGGCGAACAGCTGTGGCGGACCCCGGCCGGCACCACAAAGCCTTGCCCGGCCTCGATGGGCCACTGGCCGCCCCCGGACAGGATGCGTCGTCCGCCGTTCAAACACAGCCCCACCACCACGGCCATGTGGGCATGGGCCACGATGTCGGCGGCCACACCCATCCCGGTCACGGCCTCAAGTCCCGGCATAGCCGGATGCCGGGCGACGGTCAGGATGGGTGCTACGGCCATCTGCAACTCCTTTGCAGGGTTTCTACTCCCGTCCTGCAAAACAACGCCACCAACTCGTTTATACACGTCTTCCGATCTTTTCCTGTTCCCCTTGCGCGCATCGACGTGGCAACGCACTCGGGCAAATCAAACGCCCCCCAGGTGGGATTCCAAAGGGCTCAGCCCTTTGGCCGCCGGAGGCACTCCCCCCGTCTTCCCGCTCCCCCATTGCTACAGCAGCGCCGGAAAGAACTTGGCGTAGAGAGTGAGGCCCTGCTCGCCGGCCGTGACCTCGTGGGGCACGCTCCGGGGGATGACGGCGGCCACGCCCGGGAGATAGTCGGCCGGTGCGCCGTTTAAGCTTGCCGTCCCCGAGCCTGCCACCACCTCATGGAGTTCCCATTGCCCGTCATGGACGTGGCTGGCAAGGCTGGCCCCGGGATCAAGGCGCACGAGATGGCAGCTCAGCGCCCCCTCGGTATCGGCGGCGGTAACGAGATGGCGCAGGGCCACCCCGGCAAAGGCCGGGTGGTCTTTCCAGGGGATGTCGGCAGCCTGGCGGCTGCCGGTCGCGGTGTGGATGGTGCGGCCTGTTGCCAATGCGGTCTGCGGATTTGTGTCCATGGCTTCCTCCGATGTTTCGGGCACCATGGCCGGGCGGCCGGGAAAATTCTTGTACGATCCTGCCTTGTTCACGGCTGGAATGCCTTTACGGGGCTGGCGGGCGATGGTATGTTTTTCGTACTTTTTTTCACAAACGACACCCGAGGGCCCCAATGCAGATCGCCGACATCATGCGCACGACTGTCATCAAAGTCCGCCCGGAAGCGCCGGTCGGCCATGTGCTCATCTGGTACGGCGGCATGACCCACGTGTTTCGCAACACCTATGTGGTGGACCACTGCGACCGGCTGCTCGGAGTGGTGACCATCCACTCGTTTCTCTCCACCATCGTCTCGCCCCAGATCACGGCCCAGGCCAAGGCCGGGCTGCTCGACGGGCGCGAGGAACTGCTCGACGCCCTGCGCCACAACATGGCCGCCATCTCCGATACGCCGGTCGGCGACATCATGGACTCGGATTATCCCTTTGCCCACCCCGAAGACCTGTTCGTCATGGCCAACGAACTGATTGTGGAACGGGGCATCCCGGCCGTGCCGGTCATCGATCCCAACGGCGTCCTGGTCGGCGAGATCAGCCGCCGCATGATCCTGCAATTTCTCGTCAAAAATATGTAAGGAGTACGAAGTATGCGCGCGGTTGTCTGTTGCGCGGTCCTGGCCGTCATCCTCACCGGTTCACTTTTTGCCGTGACCCGGGCCGTGCCGGCGGCGGCGTTTGCGGCCTACAGCGAAGAACTGGCGACCTCGCCCCAAAGCTGCCTGGGCTGCAGCTGCCCGGCCTGCCCGAGCTGCAACTGCTTCAGTTGCGGATGATGGGGGAGAGCGCGAGGAGCGGAGAAAAGAGAGCCTCCGGCGGCCAAAGGGCTGAGCCCTTTGGAATCCCACCTGGGGTCCGTTGGATTTGACCGGGCGCGTTGCCAAGTCCGATGCGCGCCAGTGGCAAGAAGAGACAGGAAGAGGCGTGAGCATTTGGGACCATGCGCTTCTTCCATGCGATCGGTCGTATTGCAAAAGCGCCTCGCAACACATTCGTTCTGTGTTGCGAAGCGCTTCGCTTGATGGCCTGAGGACAGACGCACAGGCAAGAAATCAGTTGGGCAAACCCGCCTGCTTCCAGTAGAAAATAATTATAGATTGTTCAAATTGAACATAAATATCATCCAAATCCCAGATGGTTTGAGCAATATTTTTTGTCGTAGGCTGGCCAAGACGCTCGATGAGCTTGGCCAAAATGGCCTTTGACGACGGGACAGAATACCTGACAACAACAAGAGAAAGTTTATTTGTATCCTTGCTGCATCCATAGTACACATTCAGCAAAGAAAAATCTTCGAATTTGACCTTCTGCGTCTGGTAATATTTCAAGATAAACTTTGACTTTGCAGCATTGGCCTCATCAAAAGACAGGGTTAGCGTCCTATTCTTTTTATTCCAGATTGGATTTGCGTGATATATTTTCCATTCCGGAGCGGAAAAATATTCACTACACTCCCCACCCCATTTCTTCCCGTCAAACCCCTCATGCAAATCCATGGCCCAACCGGCAGTCGCCGTGAACGCCAGCAAAACCAGAACAAATACGGTTCTTTTCATATCTTCCCCCCACTCTTTGAAGTTTACAGGACACTCACCCCGTCTCGTATACAGGCAAATCGCACTATCGTATTCATACCTGCTTACACGGGGAAAAGAAAGCGGCTTGAACCGATCCTACAGTCGCAAAGCCACGGCGGGCGGGCGCTTCACAAAACCCGCCAAGGCATGGCCAACCGGCCGACGCGCCGTGCAGGGACTGGCCGAGGCAGGGGGAAAGAGACGGGTTGGGCTGTCTCAGCGTCGGAACGTGGGGGTGAACAACGGTCCAAGCCCCGCCGGGTCGCGCTCCAACGGCCAGCGCGTGGCGTCTTTGGGGAACCTGCTGCGGCTCCTGACCGGTGGGAAGCAATGAGGCGGCCCCCTCCCGGCCCAAACGGGAGACGGTTGGCCCAGGCCGGGAAGCGTCAGGACAAGTCGCTTATTCGCCGCCCGGGGCCGTCCGGCCCTCGGCGTACGGAGCCGCAAGCTCGGCCGCACCGGCAGCGCCGGCCGTTCGATCGGCCAGGATCGTCAGGGTCGGGCCGTTTTCGCGCCCCGGGCGCAGGCCGAACACGCGCCGGGCCTCCAGGGCAAACAGATCGACCGGGTGGTGGCTGATATAAAGCACCTGAATGCCGAGCCGGTCGGCGATGGCGGCAATCAGGCGCACGAACCCGGGCACGAGGTCCGGGCGCAGCCAGCAGTCTTGTTCATCGAGCACCAGAAAGGGCCTGTGCCGGTCGGGGTCGAGCTGGGACAGGGCGACCAGCCGCAGGCCGACGGACAGGATGTTGCACACCGACCCGCCCTGGCCGACGTAGATGTCCTCGGTCCTGCCGTCCTGCTCCATCTCGAATTCAATGAAGAGCTTGCCGTTTTTGACCTCGCGCCGGGTGACCACGGTACGGTTTTGGCCAAGGATTTCGCGCACGGCATGGGTCAGGTCGGTTTCGATCTCATCGAGCACCTCGCCAAAAAGTTCCCGGGTCAGGTCTTCCAGGCGCGCCGCCGCCCGGGGAGCAAGGTCGAGAAAGGCCTCGGCAGCCAGGAGTTGGCGGCGCGACTCGATAAAGGCCTCGGCCTTGGCCGAGGCCTGCCCGGAGAGCCGATCCAGGCGGCGCGTCAGGTCCTGGCGCTCCTCGACCAGGGCAGCCAGATCCGGCGATGCTTGCGATGTTTGACCACCTGCAGCTTCAAAAAAATCAGCCGGCAAAATCCTGCTCCACGGCCTCGAGATCGCGCCTGACCGCCGCAATGTGCTCACGGTATTCGGCCACCAGCCGGGCGTTTTCCTGGCGTTTTTCTTCCAAAAGCCGGGCCAGGGCTTCGGGATCGGCCGTGCCGTAATCGGCCCGGGCCTTGGCTTCCAGTTCGGCCAGCTGGGTCTGCTGGTGGCGCAAATCCTGTTCGGTGCGCACCTTGTCGTCCCGCAACCGCTCATAAGCGGTTTTGAGTCCGGCCAGTTCGCGTTCCAGGCTGGCGTCGGCATCGGCGGCAACAACTTTAGTCGGCATCGGCATGATCGGTGACCTCGCGGTACAGCTCCCAGATGACGGCAGACTCCGGGTGCTCGGGGTTGAGGTTGGCGCGCAAAAATTCACCCAGACCGGCCCCCTCCCGGGTGCGCTTCCAGGCCAGCCGGGCCAGGCCTTCGAGAAAGCGCGACTGGACCTCGGCCGGGGCGCTGTCTTCGGGCGGGAATTCCTGGTCCGGGAACACCTCGGCAAAGGGGCGGTACGGCACGGTCCAGTGGACAAGGTCCGCTGCCCCGGGCCGCCAGACGGCCGCGGCCGGCACGCGCGTCACGGCGCTGCGGGTAAATTTGAGCCGGGTCACGTTGCCGGGATTGGCCCAACGGGTGCAGCCGGCCGCAACCGTCGGCTGGGGCCGGTGGATGTGGCCGTTAATGAGCCAATCCAGGCCCGGGATCTCCCGGATCTTGACGTGCTTGTCCAAAAAGTCCGGAAAACCCACGTTGTGGTGGGTGAGCCACACGCTCTCCTCCCCGTCTGCCTTGTCCACGGAAAGCGGGATGGCCGCGCCATCCGGGGACGCGCCGATCACCGCCGGACCGGTCGGCGTCTCCAGGCGCAAAAAGAGCCCGGGCTCGTCCAGGACCTCGCACACTCCGGCGGCGCGCAGGACGGCAAGCGAGGTGTCGGCCGTGAACCGGGCCTGATATTTGTCGTGGTTGCCGACCAGCACGTAAGGATGGTGGTCGCGGAAAAGCTCAATAAGCGCCACCATGACCACGTTGGGATTTTCGCGCGGCCAGTGGAACAGATCGCCCAGGACCACCGGCACGAGATCCTCGGCTGCGGCCTGGTCCAGACAGGCAGCCAACTTGGCCAGCACGTCGTCCATGTAGGAATCGAGCCGCTGCATGGGCGGTGTGGCCGCCACATGGGGATCGGGAATAAGGAGCAGGCCGCCAGCCCGGCGCACCGGCAGGGTCATGAGGCCTCCGAAACGGCCGACGGCTGATGGCGGTGGCTGCCGCCCAAAAAGGATTCGGCCGAAAGTTCGCCGCCGCACAACGGGCAGGCCCCAAGGGCGGCCAGACGCTGGCCAACGCCCTCGGCAAAGGCGGTAAGCGCGCGCTCCCTGTCCGCCAGGGCGGCGGTGTGGGCGGCCACAGCAGTCCGGGCCGCGGTCAGGTCCCGCATGAGTTCGGCCAGGGGGCGCACGTCGGCGACGTCCGGCGGCAGGGCCAGGGCGGCCTGCACGGCCTGTCGCCGGCCCAGGGCGGCCACAGCGGCCCGGCCTTGGGCCACAGCCCGGACCAACGCCGCGAGCCCGGCCACGTCGGCGGTCTGCGGCGGCTCGGCCAGGACGGCCAGGGCCGAGTGGCG